>JAISYN010000234.1 GCA_031269915.1 Synergistaceae bacterium | reverse complement strand
CTGATTGGAGTATATTGATAAAGGGCCTTCTCACGAAGGACGACGAGAAGAGATGGGGAAAAGAGCAGGTGGATCGCTGGATGTCCGGCGAGAGGGACATTCCGGTGTTTTACGAGACGTCCTCCGCGTCGGAGACGCGGGGAGTCAAGCCTTTCAGGTTCTGCGGAAGCGATTTTTACACGAAAGAAAGCCTCGCGCGGGCGTTCGCGGCGCACGAGGAGCCGTGGAACACTCCGTCGGATCATCTTCGCTTCATCCGTTTGTGGCTGGAATCCAATCTCGAATTCGATGAAGCGAGGCATATCGGCGGCGCTATTGCCGGAAACGACCCGGAGATAGCGCTCTTCCGCTTCATCCACTCGAACGCGGAGATACCGTTCGGAGTTTACGGGCATATAGTTAATTTGGACGCTATTTGTGTTTTTCTGCGGCGAGCTGTGAGCAAGGAGGCTTCGGAGGCCGAGCGCAGGATAGCGCGGATGCTCGAGGATGGAAGAATGGCTCTGTTTTATCGTGAATACGCCATGTTCGGAGAGATCGACGAATCGTTCAACGAACTGCTGGGTATTTTAAATGGCGAACCGCCTGTGAGGCAGCTCGATTATGCCGAGGCAATGCGCGACCCGGGAACGCGTCTGTGGCCTGGCGACGCCGATACGAAAACCGCGTCCGAGCGCCTGGAGTGCATGAGGAAAATTCTCTCCGCTCCTCTGAAACTGGAAGCCGTGAACGAGATCAAAAACCTATACGTTATCCCCGACGCGCTGTGGGCGATGCTGGAAAGAAGCGATACATACGCCTCCGGGGCGGACAGACTGAACCGATGGAGGGAAACGAAACTCCTTGTTCCGAAAGGCTCTGGCGACGAGGCGTACAGAAAGCTGAGCGTGAAAGGATACGAACGCGCCGCTAAAGTGCACATGTGGGGGCATACGGCCTCCACCCTCAGAAGGCTGAACGGATTCAGGGAAGCAATATCGGGACTTTACAGTGAACGGCCTACCCCTGTTTTTCCCGATACCGCCAAAGAGCTGGAATTCCTCAGAGACAGGAAAATATCCGCCAGAGACCTGGTTTTTTGGAACACCGTCTCCAATCTGCTGTCAAAAAGGCGCGAATTGAGAAGGAACAGGCGGAAAGATCTGATGATATATGGCGTCGCTGGAATCGGCATCCTGGCGGCTATCCGCGTAGTCTTCTCATTTATCCTCGGTTTTAGCCATATTCAACTGACGATCTTCGGTTTCCTGCTGCTGTTTTTATTTGGTTTTTTTTTACTTGGGACGCTATGTTTTGGGGGGGATATAATAAAGTATATCGGAAAAAGGACGGAGCGTTACGGAGAAATGGATGAGGGCGTCGCTTTTATTGCGATAATGCTTATTTTTGTGATGAGAGGTTTGCCCGCCCTGGCAACGTCCGAACAAGTCGTTCGCATTATAGAGCTTTATTTCCCGCTTCTCGGGGGACCGATGGGAGTTCTGGTATCGAATACGTTATTCGGCATCCGTATGGGACGGAATATGGATGAGATTGTAGGCGCATGCAGAGCCTATACCTATTATCACGATACGGGCGGCGCGCGGGATTTCTGACTTTTGGGGGGGTGTTTTCATTGAGCGTGTGCGTGATCACTGCCGTTTCGGCCTACAGCCTGATGCAAATGTTCGCCTTGACCGGCCTTTTCGCGGCGGGGGGAGTCATGGCGTCCGCCATGCAGAAGGGCAAGGAGGCGCGCGAGGCGCTGCGGAAAGCGGTGCTGAGGGAAATAGAAGCCGAGAACGGGCGGATCGATAAAATCTGCGACACGGCCGTATCCGCCGCTTTGCGCGGCGAGATTGCCGCTGTAAGAGCCGCGGCCGGCGGGCGGTTGAACGACGATGACGCCGCGCGGATATTTGAGGAAATTAAAGTGCTGTCGCTCAATATCCGCAGGGCCGAGGTGGATGAAGGACAGTGCAGCGTGCGTGAGGCATCCATACTTGCCTTGGCGGAATCTATCGGTTTGTACGCCGATATTTCGACCAAAGAAGAAATTAAGAGGCTTTCAGATGGAATCAGCCGCGCCAGGAGCCTGTCCGCCGAAGCCCGGATGGCAAATTTACAGGGGATTATGGATGAACTCATCGAAATAAAAGAGGCCTCCGGCGGAAAATTTATGAGCGAAGTGAAGGAAATACGTTACGAATACGGCAATAGAGCCGGGGACGACATGGCGCTGCTGGTCCGTGATATTCGCGATCTGGCCGGTCGCATAGCTTTCCACGATGAGATAGAAGGAGAACGGCTCGCCCCTCTGCTCGCCAAATTGAACGCCGATACGCGATTTCCGGAGCGTCTCAAAAGCCTTCACAGACAGTTCAAAGCTTTGTGGGGTAAAATCCGCGAACGCGAGGCCTCGACATCCTACTTCCGAGAGACGCTGAGTAAACTCAAAGACGACCTCTCTTCCGCGCGCGATATCATGTCGTCCCGCGAAGGAGCGGATCTGCTCGGAAGGTGCGGCGTACTGCTCGGCGCGAAATTCATCGAGCGCCCGGATTTCATGAAACTCTACGAGGATATTGCGAAATTCGTGCACGATCGGGACGAGGATGTGGCCGACTCGATGTTCGCCGGAAAAGTCAAAGACATCCTCGAAACTCTGGGTTACGAGATAGTTCAGGATGAAATCCCGGCATACGGGAACGGCGAGAGCGCCGGCGCGGCCGCGACACTCGAACCCGGAGCGGTGCGTTATCTCGATTCTCCTTATGAAGGTTACAGAGTCATGCTGAAAGCCGGTAAAAAGGGCTCGCTCACCGCGAGGTTGGTGCGCGTCGAGGACGGCGCGGACGAAATCTCCCGGGATGCGGACGAACAAGAAATGCTGGATCGCGAAACGGGGCGCGAATGGTGCCGCGATTTCGACGCGTTTATGGACAAAATGAGGGATATCGGGCTGCCGATGGAGGTATCGCTGCGGCAGGAGCCCGAAGAGGCAAAACTCATGACGGTTCCCGGCAGAAAGACGAAACGCGCTGAAAAGAGACGCAAAAAAAACGCGGGGCGCGCCGGCGAAAGCCGTATGATGTCCGAGCGAGGGGATGAATAGGTATGAACGGCGGCTCCGCGTATAAACCCAAGTGGGCGCGCGAGATAGAAAGGTTCATTCCTATAAAGCCGCAGTTTTTGCTGTACGGAAACATCAACGACGTATATCCCGCCGAGGTGAACGGGGTCGTGGCGACGCTGGGAATGTGCGATTACCTCAAAGAGATATTGTCAAATCGGGGATACGCCCTTATAGCGAAATACGAGCCGATGTACGGTTTTTCGCTGGTATCGGGAGACCCCGAGACTTTTGCCGCCGCTCTCGGAGAACGCGCTGGAAAGGACGGAAAACTGGACTGCGCCATCGGCAGAGCGGCCGACGCGGCCTCCGGCTTATTGTCATACGGCGGCTGTCACACGGCCCTCATACTGAGATTCGCGTCGCGGCTCGAAGACATAGACGGCGAGACGGATGTCCAGAAATTTTTTTATCGAATGTTCAGGCTCTCTCTGGATGCCGTGCCGCGCATAGCGCCCGGATGGGCCGAACTCAAACCGATGTACAGCCCTGTCTTTTGGATAACGGACAAGGAAAACGATCTTCCTCCGTGGTATACGATGGACAATCCGCGTATAAGAGTGCTTCCGGTTCCGCGTCCGGACAACGAGATAAGAGGATGCGTCGTCGAATCGGTGGCGCCGAAGATGCCGGGATACGACGGCATGACGCCGGAGGCCCGCCGGGCCAATCTGGCGATATACCGCGATCAGACGTCCGGGCTTCTCGCGGGTGAAATAGCCGCGATAGCGCAAATGGCGCACCACGAGGCGATACCTTTCGCGCGTGTGGACGACGCCATCAGGCGCTATAAACTTGGCATACAGGAAAATATGTGGGAAAAACTGGACCCGAAAAAAATAACCGGGGCCGAAGAATTCCTCAACTCCCGCGTCATGGGGCAGGAAACGGCCGTCCGGCACGCGGCCGACATTCTGAAACGCTCCCGTTTCAACCTCTCCGGCGCTCAGTTCTCCCGTTATTCTCAGCGCCCCAAGGGCGTTCTGTTTCTTGCCGGCCCCACAGGGGTCGGCAAGACCGAACTTGCGAAAGCGATAACGGAACTCATCTTCGGATCGCCCACTCACTATATTCGATTCGACATGAGCGAATTCGGCCAGGACCACGCAAACCAGCGTCTAGTGGGAGCGCCGCCCGGTTATGTCGGCTACGACGTCGGAGGCGAGCTGACGAACGCCATCAAGCAGAATCCTTTTTCGGTCGTGCTGTTCGACGAGATCGAAAAAGCGCATCCGCGGATACTCGACATCTTTCTTCAGATACTGGACGACGGCAGACTGACGTCGGGACGCGGGGAGACGGTTTATTTCTCTGAAAGCGTCATCGTCTTCACCAGCAATCTGGGGATGTTCGAACAACTGCCGGACGGAACGAAAAGGGCCTGCGTGACGCCGGATATGAATTACATGGATATAGCGCGCAACATCGGGGCCTCAATAGACGACTTCTTCAAGTACAAGATAAACCGTCCCGAGATATTGAACCGCATTGGCAGGAACGTAGTGGTTTTTGACTTCATACGCGAGGATACCGCAGCAAAAATCTTCGATCGGATGCTTGGAAATGTTCTGTTTCGCCTCCATGACAACTACGGCGTTGAAGTGCTTTTCGACGAGGAGGCGCTGCGGCGCATACGCGAACTGGTATGCGCCGACCTGTCCATGGGAGGGCGCGGCATAGGAAGCGGCATGGAACTTATTTTGATGAATCCGCTGTCGAGGAAATTGTGTGAAATCGAAGCCGTGAACAAGTCCTCCTTAACGGTTCGCGCCATTGTCGAAACGGCGGCGGGATGGGAATTGGCCGTAGAACGATCCGCGCGTTTTCCTTGCGCGGTTTTTTGAAATATGTTAATATGCTTTAGCTAAAACACACGCCGGAGGATCGTCAGCTTGTCGCCGAAGTTTGGCGGGCCTGGCGGAAAGAATCCGGCGGAGGAAAAAACAAGGAGGAATAATTTTGGGCGTAGTCAACATGAAGCAACTGTTGGAGTGCGGCGTTCACTTCGGCCATCAGACTCGCAGATGGAACCCGAAAATGAAGCCGTATATTTTTACCGAAAGAAACGGCATTTATATCATCGATCTTCAGAAAACTGTCAAAGGTTTGGAGAAGGCGTATGATTTCGTCCGCGAAGTTGCGAAAAATAATGGAAGCGTACTTTTCGTGGGAACGAAGCGTCAGGCACAGGACCCCATCCGCGAGGAGGCTCTGAGATGCGGGCAGTTCTTCATCAATCAGAGATGGCTCGGAGGGCTGCTCACCAACTTCGCCACCATACGCAAGCGCGTCAACCGCATGGTGGAACTGGAAACGATGGATGCGGACGGTTCCATCAACAAATATCCGAAAAAAGAGGTCATCAAGCTGCACAAGGAAGGGGAGAAACTGGGGAAATATCTCTCCGGCATAAAGGATATGAAGGAAGTGCCGAGCGCGCTGTTCGTGATAGACCCGCGCAGGGAGACTATAGCCGTCATGGAGGCGCGCAAATTGTGCGTGCCCGTGATCGCGATAGTCGATACCAATTGCGATCCCGAAATCATAGATTATCCCATTCCGGGCAACGACGACGCTATCAGGGCAATCGAACTCATCGTGAACCTGATGTCCAACGCTTTCATAGAGGGGCGTCAGGGTGTCGACGGCGGCGCGTACACCCAGGAATTCGGCGATGGCGAGGAGATATCCGAGGTCATCGAGGTACGCGAGAAACTGGACGACGAATACGCCGAGGTCGGCGAAAAGGTGGCGAATCAGGAACTGGAGGAGCGCAAAGGCTGGAAGGAGTCGATGTGACATGGCTGTTGATACCGAATCTGTAAAAGAGCTGCGTACCCGCACCGGCGCGGGAATGATGGACTGCCGGAACGCGCTCGACGAGTGCGGCGATATCGAAAAAGCTATAGACTATCTTCGTGAAAAGGGGCTCGCAAAAGCTGCCAAAAAAGCGGCGCGTGTCGCATCGCAGGGAAGTATATTCAGCTATATTCACACCAATAGCAAGATCGGCGTTCTGCTTGAACTCAATTGCGAAACGGACTTCGTCGCCAAAACCGACGAGTTCAAGGCGCTGGGACACGAACTCTGCATGCAGGTAGCAGCCGCGAACCCTTTGTATGTATCCGTCGAGGACGTTCCCGCGGATGATTTGGAACGTGAGAGGGATATATACCGCAAACAGGCTCTGGAAGAGGGTAAACCTGAAAATATGATCGACAGGATAGCCGACGGTAAAATCAACGCGTTCTATCAGGACAACTGTCTTTTGGAGCAGAATTACATCCGCGATCCCAAAGTTAAAATTAAGGATCTCATAGTAGCCGACATAGCGAAAATAGGAGAGAACATAGTCGTTCGCAAAATGGCAAGGTTCGCCATAGGAGCGTAACTGACATGGGCGATTCTGAGGCGGGGGATTTATCCCTCGCCTTTTTGTATATACCATTCAGCGGGGAGCGAAGGGCGTGCCGAAAAAGTATAAGAGAATATTGCTGAAACTATCCGGTGAAATTCTCGCCGGAGATGAGAGATTCGGACTCAATTATCCTGTCATAAACGATATCTGCGGGGAGATAGCCGAAATAGCGCGGACCGGGATAGAGATCGCTATGGTCGTGGGCGGCGGAAATTTCATACGCGGAGTACAGGCCGTCGGACAGGGTATGGATCGCGTACAGGCCGACCAGATGGGCATGCTGGCGACCGTTATAAACGCGCTCGCGCTGCAGAACGCTTTGGAACAGTTGGGAACGCCCACCAGGGTACAGACGGCGATTGAAATGCGCTCCATGGCCGAACCTTTTATCACCCGCCGCGCCGTGCGCCACCTTGAAAAAGGCCGCGTTCTGATTTTCGCGGCGGGAACCGGATCGCCGTATTTTTCGACCGACACGGCGGCCGCGTTGCGAGCTTCGGAAATTAAATCCGATTGCCTATTGAAAGCTACAAAGGTAAATGGTATATATGATAAAGATCCGGTAAAGTTTCCGGATGCCAGATTCATGCCGAACGTAAGTTTCGAGGATGCCATCGGGCTTCAGCTCAAAGTGATGGACGGGGCGGCTTTCTCACTATGCATGGAGAATAAAATGCCCATAATCGTCTTTAACGTGCTGAACAAGGGTAATCTGGCAAAGCTGCTTATCGCGGGGGAGCAAATAGGTTCGATCGTGTCGTGATTCGATTTGGAACAGGCTATGCGCGGTACTGACGCCTGATATGGCGCGAAGCGGCGAAATTTTTTACAAATCGGCCTGTGACGGGAGGGCCGATTAGAAATTGAAATGAAGGAGTGTTGCGAATGCCTCAAAACTTACTGAAGGATTTGAAAAACCGCGCGGCAAAGACCCTGGATCACCTTAAGGGAACGTACGCGGGAGTAAGGACCGGACGGGCGCATCCCGCTCTCGTCGAGGATATCAAGGTCGATTATTTCGGCGCGGTGATGCCTCTAAAGCAGTTGGCTTCCGTGAATATCCCCGAACCGAGGCAGATTGTGATAACAGTCTGGGACAAGACAGCAGTCAAAGCCATCGAAAAGGCCATACAGGCGTCGCCTCTTGGAATCAACCCACAGCCGGACGGCGAAGTCATCAGGCTCAACATGCCTGAACTGACGCGCGAACGGCGCGGCGAACTGACAAAACTGGTGAATAAATACGCCGAGGAGTCACGGGTGGCAGCGCGCAATATTCGCCGCGAGATCGTGGATTCGTTCAAAAAATTGGAAAAAGACTCTAAAATCAGCGAGGACGAACTGAAAAAATATCAGAAAGAAGTTCAGGATATAACCGACGAGACAATAAAAAAAATAGATGCCGTGCTGGCGGAAAAAGAAAAAGAGATAATGAACGAATAAGATTGCTCCGCTATTTGTAATAGTTGGCCATCGGGTGAGTCATTCTCGCGTCGGAGAGGACTTTTTGCACGTTTTCCCGTAATGTCCGCAGTGATTCCGTGCCTGGAGGCAGTTCATCCGCAGCGGCTATTTTTCTGGGACCCACGTAAAAGGCCTGATTCGAGCCATCCATGCCGCTTTCCACTCTTACCTCGAAAGGGACGGTTTCAAGCTGCAAATGTTCCCAGAAATCGTCCGCGATCCTGCCGAAAAGCTTTCTGGTTTTTTCGTCGCCGCGCCCGCGCCATACCTCAGTGTCGTCGATAAAGAGCGCCGTGCCCAAATCCCCGGACGTTTCCCCGACCGACGTCCTCAGGTTGCCAAGAGCATATTTTCTTCGGATGGGAATGCCGTGATCGTCGAGATATTTTTCGGCGGCGGCTATTCGCTCGTCAGTTTCCGGATGCGTCTGATATATGCCGGGGTTGATGTCGGGATGTTTCAGGCGTTCTTCCTTGAGACGCTCCTGTATCGTCAACATTCCAACCGGATTATAACCCGCTCGTGCGAGAATGTCTATACCCAGAGCATCGGCTTCTTTTTCGAGGTCTATGCTGTAGGCTCCCATTACCGCCACTTGCAGTACGTTAGCGGCGATCATGGCCGCGGCGTTGCCTTTGCTCGCTATCGCGGCGGTAATAGCGAGCAGCGTCATTCTGTTGTTTCTGGCGGATTGTATTATGACGTGCTTTTTGTCGGCGTGGACCATTTCGTGAGCTATAACTCCGGCAAGTTCGACGTCGGTTTTGACGAAATCCAGCATTCCCGTCGTCACATACATTTTGCCGCCCGCGAGAGCGAACGCGTTCACCATTTTGTGGTCGATTATGCCGATGTCATAAGGAAGGTTACGTTCCATCTGAGGACTGAGCCTGTTTACAATGGTCTCGACTCTCGCTCTGTATACCGGGTTTACCAATATCGTCCAGTTTTTTTCTATTTCCGCGGAGGCTCGTTCACTCAGTCTGATTTCCTGCGCCGTCGCGTCCGACGGCGCAGCCGTGTCCGGTGATACGACATCGGGGGCAGCCGCAGCCGCCCCCGACACGAAAACCATCATAACCATAACCGTAATGACGGCGAAAATTCCCGTTGCTCTCATAACAGCGTCAGTATGCGGTCATACCCTGTGAGTAGCTTTTCATAGCCGCCCTGTTACGGCCCATTTTGAGCAGCGTCGCCCGCATTTCCGCTAGATGTTCTTCAAGGGCCTTCCTTATTTCTCCCTCCTTATGAAGAAGTTTCTGGCCGATTTCGCGGATGTCTTTGATGCTGCCTATTATCTGGTTATACCCGCTTTCGCCTATACGAACCGCGATTGAGTCCCAAAAGGCAGGCCCCTCCCTGCCATCTGAAATTCCCAGGGATTCGGAAATTTTGTTCCATCTTTCGAGCAGGTCTTCCTGCCGCGATATAATGGCCTGTTTGCGCTTAAGCACATCAAGCAGACCTTCCATGTCCGATTCACTTACACGCGCTTCCTCATCGTTAACGAGCAGTTCGAGTGATTTGTAGAGGCTCAATTCTTCCTGCACCAGCGAGCTGAGCGTATTGAAAAAATCAGTAGGCAAAATTCGTCCCTCCCGCCTGCGGTGTTATCGCAGGAGATTTTTTACCCTTGGCCGCCTCTTTTTTAAGTTTGGCTATCGCCTCTAACCAAGTGGCCTTTAGTTCTTCCATCATCGATCGCACATTTTTCACTATGTTCGTATCGTGTTTTACGTTAGCGTCTACCAGTTGACAATACATAAAATCATAAAGCCGCATCAACGAAGAGGCCACTTCTCCTCCTTGTTCAAGATTAAGGGTCACCATGAGTTCGCGAATCACCGACTGGGCCCTCTGCAAATTATTGTTTATCTGTTCCGCGTCTCCGGACGCAATTGCCTTTTCCGCCGCGGTACAAGACCTGATCCCTATGTCGTAGGTTATTATCAGCAATTGCTCCTTGGATGCCATCTGAATTTGATTGATCCTGTAAGTATCCTGAGCCTGCTGTGTCAAACGTTCATCCATTAAATCAGCCTCCATGCCGAATTTTAGCGCCGACTAAAAGCGATAACCGCATTCGGATATCAACTATGTTTTAGTATCGGCAGTGTAAGAGGCTGTGTTAAGGGGCCATATAAGTATTTTTCAAGAAATTTGTATAAAACAATCAAATTTTAATAGAAATGGTCGGGATGAGAGGATTTGAACCTCCGACACCCTGCACCCCATGCAGGTGCGCTAGCCAGGCTGCGCTACATCCCGAAACAGTGGATATTTTACATTCCTTTTACGTATCGGTCAAGGATTCGGCTCTTAACTTGTCAATCGAGTAAATAAAAAGCGAGAATTCAAGAAGAGGCTGTGGTAAAATAAAATGTACGGTCATGTTCATAAAATCGGGAGGACGAAAATGACTACTGAAGAGGTACGGGACAGCTATTTTTCATGGGATCCCGCACAAGATCCTGAATTTGCCCATTTCATCATCGGCGGCGGGACCATCGGAGGCAAAGGCCGTTCGCTCCTTTTCGCTATAAGGGTTCTCCGCGACTCGAACGACGAAAACCTTCGGGCGGTGGTGCTCCCAAGATCCCGTTATATAGGCGTCGGCGTCTTCAACGATTTCATCTCCCGCATTCCCAACCTGGATGGACTGAGGAACGAGGCCTCCCCGGAAGAACTTGAGACAGTGTTTTTAAAGACGAGCCTCCCGGATTACGTGACGAATGCGTTGTACGGATATCTCGCCGAGATGCGCGACCCGGTAGCCATTCGCAGCAGTTCGATGCTGGAGGACTCTCTGAAATATTCCTTCGCCGGAAAATACCTGTCGCCTTTTCTGCTGAACAACGAAGAGTCCCTGACTGACAGGGTGGCGGCGGTTGAGCGGCAGATAAAAAGAGTATATTCCCGCACATATTTCCCCGCGGCTACCACTTACAGACAGAAACACGCTCTCCCAGACGACCTGATGGGCATAACCATAATGCGAATATCCGGAAGATGGCGCGGGGATCATTACTATCCCACCACGGCTGGAGTCGGTTTTTCCTACAACGGACGCCGCTGGACAACCAGAATCAAACGCGAGGACGGGCTGATACGGATGGTGTTCGGGCTGGGCACTATGAGCACGAAACGGGGCTACGCCAGAACCTACTCGCTGACCAATCCATACCTCCGACCGGAGGGATCGAGCGCCTACAAGATAATGAAACACTCCCAGGAACATTTCCATGTGATCGACCGGGCGACCGGAGAACTGACTACCGTGGACATCAAAGAAGCCTGGCGTGACGCGTTCAGGTGGCACCCCGATTTTTCCACCTACGCCAGCCTCTATATATACGACGAAAATCAGGGCTACTTCTGCCCTCTAGACAAGATGAGCATTTTTTCCACCGCCGAGGGAAAGATATGCATGCCCTTCGAACCGTTTCCGAAAGTCCATGCCGCTTTCTTCAAAACCATGACAGGGCTGCTGCCCCTGCTTCAGGAAAAGATGGGGACTTACGCCGACATAGAGTTCGCCTACGAACCCCTCGAAAACATGTTGGAACTGTTGCAGGCGCGCCCGCTCTGGATAAAGGAATGCCATGACGCCTCGGACCGGCCGCCGCTCGACGGATGCGAGGTAATCCTGAAAGCCGACAGAATGGTGACAGACGGCAGTTGCGTTTCCATCAGATATATGATCCTGGTGGACCCGGAAATATATTCTTCTTGTTCGGACTACCAGAGCGTGGCGCGCGCGCTGGGCGACATGAACAGGTCGCTCTCCCCGGAAAAATACATCCTAGTCGCGCCGGGACGCGTCGGATCAAGTAATCCGGAACTCGGCGTGCCGGTGAGGTACGATGAGATAACCAATGTCGCGTGCATAGTCGAGGTGGGCATTCCGAAGACCGGGCACATGCCGGAGCTGTCTTACGGAACCCACTTTTTCTCCGACCTCGAAACCGACAACGTTTTCTACATGCCGGTTTTTCAGGGAGACAGAGACAACATTTACAACGAAGGCTGGTTTGCCGGCAACGAGTTCGAATATGGCAATCACAGAGCCATAAGACTGTACCGCGGAAATTTCTCGGTCTACATGAACGGGGAACAGAATATCGGCGTAGTGAGCTGTCCGGCGAAGTGACGCGCGGCGCGCCGCCTCATCTTCGCCGGATCGGTTTCAAGGCCCGGTCAGACGCTGATTGCGTCCTTTTTAACGCGGCCGAAAAGTCCCACCGCTTCCTCCGCGTCCTCTTCGTAAGTTTCTCTGCCCATCATTCCGTATGTATAGCGTTTGCCCTGTTCAACCCCCGGCTGATCGAACGGGTTTATCCTTATCAGCCTTCCAGTTACCGCCGTCATGTACTCATAAAAGAATATCAGCCCCCCAAGGGTCCTTGCGTCCAAACGTTCCAGTTCTATCCACACCACCGGGCGATCCGCCTTGACAAGCGCTGAGACTGTGCTTGCAGCCTCACAACTCAGCATTTCTCCCATTTTCCGGCCGGAGAGATAAGAGAGGCTGCCGAGCGATTCGTCCGTGAATTTGGGAATCTCTATCTCGTTGGCGCGGTTTGCCACGTTTATTATAGTGTAGAACTTGTCGTCGGGGCCGGCCGTATAGAGCTGAACCTGCGAATGCTGATCTATCGCGCCGAGCGCCCGCACCGGCGTCGAGCCGGCGCCGTCCTTGCCGACGCTCTCCCCCCACAGTTGGGCGAACCATTCGGCAAAGGTCTCCAGCCTGTTCGAGTAAGGCATCAGAACAGTCATCGGACGCCCTGAAACCGAGTGTATATAGCTAGCGGCTGCAAGCCGCAGGGCCGGATTGGCGCTGAGTTCACGGAGGCCCGAGAGGATATGCTTCATCTCGGCCGCGCCGGAGATAACATTTTTTATATCAGCCCCCAGAGCTGCCGCGGTGACCAGCCCGCAGGCCGACAGCGCCGAGAATCTCCCTCCTACAGAGGGCGGTATCGCAAGAGACCGGCATCCGACGGCGTTGGCGTATGAACGAAAGACTCCGTTCCGCGGGTCGGTAATTACGAGGGTATCCCCGTCCACATTGCCTCCCGCTCCCTCCATCCTCGCACGGAACCAGAGGAACTGGGACATCGTCTCGGCAGTCGCGCCGGACTTGCTGACTCCTATAAGGGCCGTTTTCGTTCCGCGAACCCTCTCCCATATCGCGGACGCCTTTTCTGGATCCGGGTTGTCCGCCAGGTAAAACTTCGGGATTCCCAGATTCCTCTCGTTGAAGTACATCGGCAACAGAGCCTGATGCAGCATCAGGTTTCCGAGCGCGGATCCGCCTATCCCGACATGTATGACAGAATCGTAGCCTGACAGCCATTCAGCCGTGTTCAAAACATCCGACAGATCGCGCTCGGTCAGATTGTACCAGCCGAAACCGGCTTCATCCGCGCGAGCGCCGTTTTCAATCCACGATACAGCCTCGGTACAAGGTTCCTCAAGCGCTTCCAAACGATTTTTGAAACCTTTTTCCCTGCCGGAAGCGCATCCGAACGCAAAGTTTATTGAGAGCCTGCCCATGTCCGCGGCTACCCTTTCGCATCCTCTTCGAAATCCTTGCGGCTGCAGGAGACCTCGGCCACAGCGTAATCGACGCTGCCGGAGATGAACAGTTGTTTTCTCTTTATGGATATTGTGACATTCGAGGCCTTCGAGCATTCCGCAAGCAGGTTGCGCGCTATCTTTCCCGCAAGGCTCGTGACCGACTTATACTTCGTCTCCAGCATCACGTTTCTCGCGGTTTCGTACACGTCGGCATCTCTTACCATCGGCTCAGCCTTGGGGGAGTCGTCGCACGGCGCCATCTCGAATTCGACTATGGCATCGACGGAGAACACCTGACCCAGCTCCCTTTCAACCTCCAAAACCCCGTGAAAAGCGTGGAAATCCATTCCCATTACGGCATGAATACCCTTCATAGATATCACTCCTTTGCGAGTTTAGATACGATCATTTTAAAAAAGCCGCGAGGATACGCCAAACCATCCCCACGGCTCAATCCGCCTTATAAAACCTCTTGCGGCATCCATCAATGCTGCGCGGACAAATTATACGAGAGCTTCTTCCTTTAGTGCCGATTTGATGGCTTCCTGGTCGAAACCGACTATGTAGCGCTCTCCTATTTTCACCACCGGGACGCCGCGCTGACGCGTTTTCTGAACGATTTCCTTCGCAGCTTCCCTGTCGATTCCAACGTCTACCGCCTCGAACGCGACATTGAGGGACGACAAATAATCTTTGGCTTTGACGCACCAAGGGCAACTGCTGGTAGAAAAAACCGTCACTCCTGTTTCTTTAGTTTCCTCACTCACTTTCATCACCTCTATTATAATACTGTTTCATACCGATCTTAATCGCAGCGATACCGCGCGTCAATAGGTATTTCCATTCGGTGTTTCAGTTCGGCAAAAAAAGCGCCGTCCGTCGGTTTCGTTTCCGGGGGGCCGCGAAACCAACCGCTGTATCGCTTTGTAATCCGGCTGTCTTCCGTGCTCCTTGTGCTTAGCGGCGGTTAATGGTAATGTATGTATAACTTGTTAATGGCCGCGCAGAGCAACGTGAAAAGTTCGCTTATCGTGCGGCGTATATTTTGAGTGAAGATTGCGGAGGAGCGATACCTATGAAAAAAATTTCCTGCGCCGTTTTGGGCATTATACTGACGCTCTCGGTAAGCGGAGCGGCCCTGGGATGGGATACCGAAGGCGTCATATACGGAACGGACATAGAATACTCGGGGCTTGTCGTTTCCAAGAGCGGCGTAGCCGTAAAATTGACCAACACATCGAACACGGACGTAAAAGTGTCCTTGAAACTGACATTCTACGGCAGGAACGGCAGTTCGCTGGGATATTCGATCTTCGGCCTTCGCGAGATTCAGGCGGGTTCCTACGCGGATATTTCCAAGAATTACCTGAACGGCAAATGGAAGGAATGCAGAGACGCGGCGCGGATGGAATTTGTGAAAATGACTTACGAACCTATCTATTATTGATATCCGTCAAAACTCAGGAGACTTGATCCTATGGGAAATATGCGAGAAAATACCGAAACCGCAAAAAAGACTTATCCCGAAATCGACGCTATAATTGATGAAATCCTTGGTAAATCGGGCCGGCAGCCGCGCAACATACCGCTTACTTCGACTGAAATGCCATCTCTGCCGGAATTAAGGAGGCTGACGGACCTGCTGCGGTCAGTCTTCTTCCCGGGTTTTTTCGGGATAAGCGGCCTCGAAGCGCAATCCGCACGCCGCCGGATGGCGTCGGTTCTCGATGATACTTTCAGGTTGCTTGCGGAGCAGATACGCCGCGGAATTTGTTTTTCGTGCTTGGATGAGGACGGCGAAGAAAGCGAAATCTGCGAGCATTGCGAGGATACGGCGTTCGATATGGCCAGCGACTTCATAAAGCGCGTGCCCGTTATCCGCGATCTGCTGGACAGCGATGTGCTCGCCGCCTACGAAGGCGATCCCGCCGCCAAGAGCAAGGCGGAGACGATTTTCTGCTATCCGTCGATACACACCATGACCAATCATAGGGTGGCGCATGAACTGTATAACTTGTCAGTTCCCGTTATACCCCGAATAATAAGCGAAATGGCCCATTCGCGCACCGGCATAGACATACATCCCGGAGCCGCTATAGGCGAGGAGTTTTTCATAGATCACGGAACCGGCGTGGTGATCGGCGAGACAGCCATAATAGGGAATCGCTGCCGACTCTATCAGGGCGTCACCCTTGGCGCCCTGTCTTTCCCGAAGGATGGGGATGGAAACCCTATAAAGGGCCTTCCCAGGCATCCGGTTTTGGGCGACAGGATTACCGTGTATGCGGGGGCCACCATACTTGGACGTGTCACTATAGGTTCAGATTCGATAATCGGAGGCAACGTCTGGATAACGAGCGACGTCCCCCCCGGTTCGCGTATCGTTCCTCCGAGATCGACGGAGCAGGAATCCACTGACAAGCTGTCGGGGTAAACCGTAAGGAGCGGGCCGCTGTTTATCCGCGGCCCGCTCCTTACGGTCGTATCCGCGAGCGTTCTATCGTTCGAAAATATTTTCGTCCGCCGCCGTGATTATACCTTTTCGAGTGAGTATGCCAAGAGCGAGTTCGTTATTTTCGACCCTGAGAATTACATAAGCTTTCCCCTGTTTGCGGGTTATGAAAGCGTAGGAGTATTCCACGCTCACTCCCTCGTCGGCGAGTATTCGGAGCACTTTGGCAAGCCCTCCAGGCGAATCGGTTATCGGCACGGCGAGAACACGGGTTATGGAGACCGCGAAACCGGCCTTACGCAGCAATTCGAGAGCTTTATCCGGATCGTCCACTATGAGGCGGAGCACTCCGAAATCGGCGGTGTCCGCAAGCGACAGAGCGCGCAGGTCTATTCCGGCGTCTCCCACTATTCCGGTCAATTCCGCCAAAGTGCCCGGCTTGTTTTCTATGAATACGGAAATTTGATCGACTGTCATTTACATTTCCTCCTTCGCGTATTGGTTTTTATATTTTGCGTTTGTCTATTACCCTGACGGCTTTGCCTTCGCTTCTGGCTATACTGCGCGGGGCCGCGAGCGTGACTTTGGGCGATATGCCCAGCATGGATTTCATGTCCGCAATCAGGCTGTCTTCCTTCATTGAGATATTTTTCACCGTGTCCGAGAACATCTCCTGCGTCATTTCCACCTGCACCTCGAACGTGTCGGTATGCTTCACCCTGTCCACTATTATCTGATAGTTGGGGGTGAGTCCGTTCTTGAGCAGCACTGTCTCTATCTGCGACGGGAATACATTCACTCCCCTGATTATGAGCATGTCGTCCGTACGGCCCATGAGGCGCGACATCTTGACCAGAGTCCTGCCGCATGAACACTTTTTTCTCTCCAATACGCAAATGTCGCGCGTTCTGTACCTCAAAAGCGGGAAAGCCAGCTTGCTGATGCAGGTGAGCGCCAATTCCCCCTTTTCCCCGTACGGCAGCACATCGCCCGTAGCGGGGTCTATTATTTCCGGTACGAAATGATCCTCGTTTACGTGCATTCCCGTCTGTTCGGAACACTCGAATGAGACGCCGGGACCGGTTATTTCCGTCAGGCCATATATATCATACGCCTTTATGCCCATATTTTTCTCTATATCCCTGCGCATTTCCTCGCTCCACGCCTCAGCGCCGAATATCCCCGCCTTCAGTCTTATTTTGTCCCTCAATCCTTGATTTATTATGGTTTCAGCCAGATAAGCCGCATAGGACGGGGTACAGCAGAGTATGGTGGATCCGAGATCTACCATGAATTGTATCTGTCTTTCCGTGTTTCCGGACGACATCGGCAGCGTCAGAGAGCCGACTTTATGCGAACCTCCGTTCAGTCCCGGTCCGCCGGTGAAAAGACCGTATCCGTAACTGACGTGCACTACGTCGTCTCTGCTCCCTCCCGCAGCCACAATCGCCCGCGCGCAGCATTCGTCCCACAGGTCGATGTCGCTCTGGGTGTAAAACGCGACAACCCGCCTGCCGGTCGTTCCGCTTGTCGACTGAATGCGAACGGCGTCCGAAAGAGGGACGGCGAGAAACCCGTACGGATATTCGTCCCGCAGATCGTCCTTCGATATAAACGGCAGTTTCGGCAGATCGTCGATGGATTTTATATCTCCTGGTCTGACGCCTTTCCCGTCCATTAATTTTCTGTAAGCGGCGACGTTCTCATAGACATGTTTCACTGTTTTCACCAGGCGATTTCCCTGCAATGCCCTCATCTGTTCAAGCTGCGCGCACTCCGTTCCTTCCTGATAGTAGCCCAACATACATCACACCTTTCATCTTTTGTTCAGTATTTTTTTAACGTCAAAACGCACAAAAAAATCGGGATCATGTTCCTAGATCCCGATTTCATCCACAGATATGAGCCACAGCCTTGTTAAATCAAATTTACTCCCGTTTGGTGCCGGCCGGAGGCGCAGATCCCTGAAGAAACGGGACCTGTGCCGGTAAAGGAGAAAAACATGACATGAACGGAGCTGGTTTTACAACTCTTATAGAAATATCGTTTCATGTCCCTGTGCCTCCTTCCCTGTTTTGGCTCCACTGTTTTATACACGCTAAAGTTTTTTTTGTCAAGCCGCGTCACTTTATCCCGATTGAGCGGGGGATCGCGCTCCGCGGCCCTGATTGCCGGAAGATTCGCTATTCCGCGGGATAGAACCCGGATGGCGCTTCCGAAAGATTGATCATTATGTTCTTCATCTGGGTATAGTGCTCCAGAATGACCTTGTGCGTCTCCCTGCCTATGCCGGAGGCCTTGTATCCGCCAAACGGAGAGCCGGCTGGTATGCTGTTGTACGTATTGACCCACATGCGGCCCGTCTCTATGCCGCGGCATACGCGCATCGCGCGGTTGATATCGCGCGTCCATACCGCTCCGCCGAGACCGTAAATGTTGTCGTTGGCCATTTCGATGACCTCTTCCTCGGTCTTGAACTTTATAACCACCGCGACGGGACCGAATATCTCCTCCTGAGCCACCTTCATCTTATTGTCGACGTCGACGAGAAGCGTCGGCTTCATAAAGCAGCCCTTGGCAAGTTCCCCTTCCGTATAGCGCTCGCCGCCGCAGGCGACCTTCGCGCCCTCCTTCTTGCCCGCCTCCACACAGGCGATTATGTCGTTCAAATGCGCCTCGTAAATTTGCGCGCCCATCTGAGTCGCCGGATCCCACGGCATGCCCACCTTGATCTTTTCGAACGCCTTGACCGCGTCATTCAGGAATTTATCGTAGATATCCTCGTGGACGAATACGCGGGATCCCGCGCAGCAGACCTGCCCCTGGTTGAAGAGTATTCCGAGCTGCAATCCGTCGATTGCCATATCCCACTTGCAGTCCGGGAAGTAGATATTGGCGGATTTGCCGCCCAGTTCGAGCGTCGACGGTATCAGTTTCGCCGCCGCGGCCGCCGCCACGCTGTTTCCGATCTCGGTCGAGCCCGTAAAGGCCAGCTTGCGGAAATTCGGGTGATCCAGAATATACTGTCCCGATTTCGAACCCTTTCCGGTGACCACGTTGAACACGCCTTTGGGCAGGACGTCGCCTATCAGCCTCGCCAATTCGAGGACCGACAGCGAGGTATAGCTCGACGGTTTGAAGACGGTACAGCACCCCGCCGCCAAAACGGGAGCGAGTTTCCACGCGGCCATCAGGAACGGGAAGTTCCACGGAACTATTTGGCCTACGACGCCGATCGGTTCGCGCAGGATCAGGGACAAGGTGTTGTCGTCCAGCAGCGAGGCGCTGCCCTCCTCGGTGCGTACCGCGCCGGCGAAGTAGCGGAAGTGATCGGAGCTGAAAGGGATATCTATATTGAGCGTTTCACGTATCGGTTTGCCGTTGTCCATGGACTCCACCAGCGCGAGGTGTTCCGCGTTGGCGTCGATGATATCGGCTATTTTTGTCAAAATCGCCGCTCTCTTGATGGGCTCCACGTTCTTCCATGTTTTAAACGCCGTCCACGCCGCGCCCACCGCCGCATCCACATCCGCTTTGGTCGCCTCCGAGCAGACGGAAAGTTTCTCGCCGTTCGCCGGGCACGTCGTCTCGAATGTTCCTCCGTCCGAGGCGTCTTTCCACTCTCCATCAATAAACAGTTGATATTTTTCGAGCAAGTCAGGTTTCTTCACAGCGTTCACTCCTTTTGTCTCAACATTCAGTCTGGAATATTTCGGCACAAACCGACATTTGTCCGTATGACAAGCGCGATTCAACCTCCCTCCCGGACACAAAAATACGATAAATCCACACGGAACCGCATACACGTATCTGCTGTCACCATTCGTAATGCGTCGCTTTTCTCCGGCGGAAAAAAACGAGGCCCTCTGTCCAGAACTGACGTCAGTTCCTATATCTTCATCTTCAAGAAAAATATGATCGCAAATCGAATGATGGGTAAATTATATCATCGAACGCGGGATTTTCAACACGCGGCGGAGGACCTCAAAGCGCAGGATCAAAACCGTGGACTCTGTCCACGCCCGCCAGGGAGCAAGCTCCCTGCGCCCTCTTCATATAACAGGGGCCCGGGGAACTGGTTCACCGGCGAGGTTGTTTGCCTCGTTTTTCTGTGATATAGTACCTTGGTTGTTTTGTGAGTTATTTGCTTCAGGGAGGTGTTGAGACGTGAAGAGGACGTTCCAGCCGCACAATACGCGCAGGAAACGCCGTATGGGTTTCTTAGTGCGTTCGGCGTCGCCTGGCGGACGGCGCATTATCCGCAATCGCAGGCGCAAGGGCAGACACCGTCTTGCGGTGTAGTTCATTTTCGCGTATCGAATAGATGACGGATAGAGCGCTTCTGTTTTCATTCGCTTCATCGATGCGCCTGAAAAGTTCGTGGGAATTCGACGCCGTTTTCCGCGCCGGCCGCCAAGCTAAGGGTGAGTTGGTGCGGATTCGTTTTTTGCGCAGGGGTTCCGGAACGAAAGTCGGCGTCGCCGTAGGCAAAAAAATAGCGCCGGCCGTCGGACGCGCCAGAGGCAGACGGATGCTCCGGGAATCCCTGCGAAGGCTTTTGCCCTGGGTGGCCGACGGAGTGTGGTTGGTCGCGACATTGCGGGAACACGCCTTGGAACACGGTGCTGTTTCCGTATATTACGACACGGCCGCGCTGTTGGAGCGGGCCGGATTGCTCGAAAAAGGCTGGAACGGGGCCGACTGGCGGGTGGACGATCGACGAATATCGCAAGAGACGCGGCAATCGCGCTGATAAAGGCATATCGCAGATTTATATCCCCGCTGCTTGGGGCTAATTGCAGGTTCTATCCGACCTGTTCTCAATACGCGCTGGAGGCCTTTCAAAGATACGGTTTTTTGAAGGGCGCGATTTTGACGGCGCGCCGTCTGGCGCGTTGCGGTCCGTGGCATCCGGGCGGTATAGACCGTGTGCCGGATAAATTTCGTTTATGAAACATTTCGGAGGTGAATGATTTGGGTGGTCTTTGGACCTCTATAAAGTCCGTGACAAGCACCCTGATGCTTGGAATACTGGAATTTTTCAGGAGACTGACAGGAAGCTACGGAATTGCCATTATACTCCTGACGATAGTTGTAAGGCTGCTGTTGTACCCACTCTCTCAGAAACAGATGGTGAGCATGGCCCGGATGCAGAAACTTCAGCCTCGCATGAAGATGCTGCAGGAGAAATACTCCGGCAGCAAGGAAAAGCTGAACGAAGAAATGATGCGGCTTTACAAGGAGAACAACGTCAATCCGATGGCCGGCTGCCTGCCCCTTCTCGTACAGCTTCCCATAATGATAGTTCTGTTTCAGGTTCTCATGCACTACGAAGTGGCGGCAAACGCTACTTTTCTTGGTATACGGATAGAGCATTCCGTCTTTTACGGCCTTGCCTCGGCCATGAATGTGACGCTTGCGGAAGGGGCGGCCGCGGGGATAGGAGACGTCTTCAAAGGAATAACGTCCAACCCCTCCGGCCTCGTCAATATCGGCATGTATCTGCCCGGGTTGATACTTACCGGAGTCATCTGCTTCATGACGTGGTTTCAGCAGAAAATGAGCGGCGCGACCGATAACCCTCAGATGGCCACCATGAACATCATAATGCCCATTTTCATGGCTTTCATGTGCCTGGGCCTCCCCGGCGGAGTGGTGGTATATTGGGGCACATCGTCGCTCATAGGAATCGTTCAGCAGTGGGTGATATCCAAACGCACCAAGATCGAACTCGAAAAAAAACCGGTTCTGTACAAAAACAAACCGATAGACGGCAAAGGTGAGGTATTGGCGGCAAACGACGAGGACGAGGACGAATACGAGGACGAAGATGAATACGAGGACGAAGACGACGATGATGAATACGAATATGAGGACGACGAAGACGATGACGGCGAACAGCGAAAATAAAGAAAACCAGGCAAACAAGCTTCAACCGGAATCCATGACGTTCGAGGCAAAATCTGTCGAAGCCGCGCTCGATATGGCGGCTGAGCTTTGGAAAGTGAAACCAGAAGACATTGACGCGACGGTTATCGACGACGGGAAACGCCTCTTTGGCCTTCTGGGCAAAAAAATGAAGGTAAGGGTTTCCACGACCGCGCCGATAATGTACTTGCAGGCGAGAGATTTCGCAGCTTCGATTCTCGCGCAGTCGGAACTGAGTCTCGCGGCAACCCTTGAAAACGACAACGCCATCAGTATTGACGGAAACGACTCCGCGATAGTGATAGGCCGTCACGGTGAAACTCTGAAGGCGTTCGAATTTCTGACGAACCTGATTTACCGCACTGATCAATCCACGCCAAAAATACGTTTTGACTGCGCCGGATACAGGGCACACAGAGAGGAAAGCCTGATACATCTCGCAAAGGGCGTGGCGCGCGAAGTCATGCAAAAACACTCCCCTGTGAGTCTGGAGCCCATGTCGAGCTGGGAGCGCCGGATAATACACCTTGCGCTTCAAGATAACAAGGAAATTGTAACATCCTCAGAGGGCGAGGAACCACTGCGCAAAATAGTGGTCTATCCAAGCGAGCATACTGAACGGCACAGAACTTTCCCCAGACGCCGTTCAAGAAGCGGCTAATGTGGCCGGTACTGTTCGGATATATAGAAACTTATTACATATTTTGGGGCGCCGCGCTGATGGTGATGGTTTTCTGGACAAGACGCCGCGCGGTGTTTATATATGGAATATCGGGTACCGACGCCTATGACATCCTATGGTGGGTAATGTGCGGCGTATTTATCGGATCGACACTCGGCGGGTACTTGGGTAACTGGGAGCGTTTCGCCGATGCTCCGGGTAAAATTTTGCGCTTCTGGGAGAGCGGAGCCTCATCGGGGCCGGGGTTCATTGGAGGCGGGCTGTTCGGCCTTTACAAAATAAAGCGCCTTGGAATTCCCGTCGGAAGTTTCGCCGAATCCGCATCCATACCTTGCGCGTTCATGCTGTTCATAGGCAGGTGGGGTTGTTTTGCCAACGGCTGCTGCGCCGGACTGCCGACGAATTCCCCTTTGGGAGTGAGGTTTCTGTCCCGCCCCGATGCCGCTGTGTGGCCGTCGCAGCTTTTCGAATCAACCGCCGCCCTCATAATAGGGATATCGCTCGCGCTCCTCGAAAAAAAACGCTTGAAACATCCCGATACATTGAACCGGGCTGTTTTATTCCCATGTTTTCTCATCACCTACGGACTTTACAGGATAGTTTTCGATTTTCTAAGAGAAGGGAGAAGGACGTTCATATTCGAAATCGGACAATACTCCGGCCTCGTTGCCTTTGTAGTGGGGCTATTCTGGCTGTCGGCATCCCTCAAACCTCTCAAAACGGAGAATGGCTAGCGCAAACGCAAACGCCGTATGGTGGAAAGACGGCCTGAATTTTTCCTGCACGCGATGCGGCGCCTGCTGCGGACGCGAGCCGGGAACGGTTCGCTTTACGCGCCTGGAGCTGTCGGCGATGTCGCGTCTGTTGTGTGTCTCCGAGGAAAAATTCAAAGAGAATTATACTTGGAGAAAATATGGAACTCTATCACTCAAAGAACGCAGGAACTATGATTGCGTTTTCTTGTGTATTGACGATTGCGGGGCGAAGTGCGACATTTATTCGGAAAGACCGAGGCAATGCGTTTCGTTCCCCTTCTGGCCGGAAATTCTTGAAAATAAAGACGCGTGGAAACGGTACTCTGACTCGTGTCCGGGAATGAACGCCGGGAAATTTTTCAGCTATGATGAAATCAGCGTTATTGTAGTAGAATATATTCATGACGGAATTTCGAAATTTTTATGATTTCGTCGTATAATGATTGTGTCAGTTTAAAATATCGGCCACAGTTTGTATTTTTAATAAACCTTAGGGAGGAATGAGAGTTATGACCGCAAAATTCAGAATCACGCCAGATGAAGTTTTCCCCGCGATAGAGAAGTACATGCTCCGCGACGGTTACAACATCGTCATTGATATGGACAATTCGAAGGGCAGTCACGTAATCGACGCGCGCACAGGAGACGACTGGCTCGATTTCTACACGTTTTTTGCCTCCGCTCCGTTCGGCATGAATCACCCAGCTCTCACCACCGCCGAATTTAAGGAGAAGATATTCCGATCGGCTATAAACAAGGTGGCCAACTCCGATATTTATACGATGGAAATGGGCGAATTCGTAAAAACTTTCGGAGAAGTCGCCATGCCGGATGGCTTTGAGCATCTCTTCCTCGTGGACTACGGGACGCTGGCAGTCGAAAACTCTTTCAAGGTGGCGATGGACTGGAAGGTTCAAAAACTGCTGGCCAAGGGAAAGATCACAAAGGGCGAGGCTATATCCGGAATTAAAGGGACTAAAATTATCCACTTCAACGAGGCGTTCCACGGACGCAGCGGATACACGCTTTCCGTCACCAACACCGCCGACCCGAACAAATACCAGCGTTTCGCCAAATTCAACGACTGGCCGCGCGTAATCAACCCCAAGATAATTTTCCCTCTCGAACAATACGTTCATATAACCGAGTGGCTGGAGCAGCAGGCTCTAAAACAGATTCATACCGCGATAGACAACGACCCCGACGGGCATTGCGCCATCGTAATAGAGACGATACAGGGTGAAGGCGGCGATAACCACTTCCGCACGGAATTTTTGCGTCAGCTCAGGGATATTTGCGACGAGAACGAGATGCTGCTGATATTCGACGAGGTGCAGTGCGGCATGGGCATCACAGGGCGCATGTGGGCGTGGCAGCATCACGGCGTAGCTCCCGATATATTTTCCTTCGGAAAGAAGGCCCAGATTTGCGGAATAGTCGTGGGCCCGAAAGTGGATGAGGTCGAAAACAACTGCTTCAAGGTTTCGAGCAGGATAAACTCCACTTGGGGCGGCACGGCTATTGATATGGTGAGAGCCGCTAAATATCTCGAAATATACCGCGACGACAATATCCTGGACTACGTTTCGGGCACTGCCGGTACCGCGCTCATCGAGGGCCTCGGAAAACTGCGGGACGAGTTCCCGGATTACATCTACAACGTCCGGGGCAAGGGCCTGATGTGCGCGTATGACATAAGGACGCCGGAACTGCGCGCGAAATTCCTCGACGAGTGCTCAAAACGCCACATGCTGATACTTCCCTGCGGCACTCACACAGTACGTTTCCGCCCGGCGCTGAATGTACCGCTGGAGGATATCAACCGCGGCCTGGAGGTTTCACGCGAAGCCGCAAAAGTAGCTTTCAAGTAATTCAGAATATCATACATAAACCAACAGGCGATCTTCCGATGAAATTCTTCAGCGAAGAGCGCCTGTTGGCGGTTTATGCCGATTCCGATCGCGGTAAATTTTCTACAACGCCGGCGCGACGGTGTGTTCCAAGATGATTTTCAGCCCTATCAGCACCAGTATGAGGCCTCCGGCAAGCTCGGCTTTCGACTTGTATCTCATGCCGAATATGTTTCCGGCTTTCACCCCCGACGCGGACAAACAGAAGGTTACGGCGCCTATCAGCAGCGCGGCCGGTATGATATTCACATTCAAAAACGAGAACGACACTCCGACAGCCAGCGCGTCGACGCTGGTGGCGACGGCAAGAGGCATCATGGAACCGAATTCCAGCGACGTTGAAGTCACGCACGTTTTGTCGAAACTGCCCTTTATCATCTTCGCCCCTATGACCAGAAGCACCGCGAAAGCCACCCAGTGATCGTAAGCCGTGATACTGTCGGCCCAGTTAGATCCGACCGCGTATCCCAACAAGGGCATCACCGCCTGTGAACCTCCGAAATACATTCCCGCGGTAAAAGCCTCTTTAAAAGAACGACCTTTCGTGGCGAGCCCGATACAAACCGATATGGCGAACGCGTCCATTGAAAGCCCTACGGCTATGAACAGAAGCTCGAACATATTCATGTGATTCTCCCCAAAATCACGGCATTGCACAGCATTCACATGATAACACCCTTTTGAGGGGAGTCAATACGCGCGAAACGCGTCGATCCTATATCGCGGCGCTCGCCGCGATTATCATGAGGCACGCAAGCAAGGCCGCCGCGTCGCGCGTTCCGAAACCGTAACGCTTGTACCCGCTCGTCCCGCTTCTGAGGTTGAAGCCCCGCAGTTCCGCGGATATGGCGCTCACTTCTATCCTGTGCACCGAGGATATCAGCAGCGGGACGCAGAGCGGCAGCAAAAGCCTCACTTTCCCGAAGAAATTCTTCGTGTCGAAACTCACGCCGCGAGCTGTCTGAGCTTCCATTATTCCTGACATCTCCTCCGCGAAAAGAGGTATGAACCGTATGGCCGTGGTGAGGACAAAAGCGTATTTGTACGGTATTCGGAGGTAACGCACAAGTACGTTGGAAATATCGCTCATCCGCGTTATCGACAGCATGAGCGACAGCGGCATCGTCGCCGCCATGAAGCGCAGGGCTAGCATCGCGGAAAACGAGACGCCGGCGTCAGTGATGCGCAAACCGAAAGGCAGCGTCAGTAAAATATTTCCCTGTCCGACGAAAAGGACCTGTATCAGAAAGAGTATGACTGACAGTTTCAAAAGCGAAGCGAACATTCTGAACGCCCGGCGCGATATTCCGGCCAAAGCGCCGAGACAGAGGTTAAACAACGCGATTACCGCGACGACGGCGTGATTTTGCGTCAAAAAACACGACGTACACAGCCCAAAAGCGAGAATCAGCTTCGTCATGGGATTCAACCGGTGCAATATGGAGTTTCCCTCCGTATAATCAAGGAAGCCTTTCATGGTTTCGCCCTCCCGCATGCGCCGCGCGCGTTTTCCGCCGCGGAAACCATTTCGTCTACCGTAAAAGCCCCGGCGTATTCTTCACCCAGATCCGAAATTCTCATCGCGAGCGACGGTATCTGCGCGGGCAGCAGAGAAGCTTCGTCCATGACGCGGATGTCACGCATCGTCTCCCTCACCGTTCCTTCGCCTATAAGCCTGCCGCCGCTCATAACCAAAGCTCTGGAGGCAAAATCCGAGACTACCTCCATGTCGTGGGAGACCATCAGAATTGTAGTCCCGGCGGAGTTGAGGCGCGATATGAGATCCATGATGGCGGCGCACTCTCTGTAATCCAGCCCTGTCGTCGGTTCATCCAGCACCAGAACATCCGGTTCGGGGGCAATCACCGACGCGAGCGCCACTTTCTGCCGTTCCCCCCTGCTGAGTCCAAAAGGCTCGCGGTCCCCGTCGAGGCCGAACAGCTCCAGCATCGCGTCTTGCCTGTGTTCGCGCTCCGTTTTGTCCGCCACAGTGTACTCCAGCCCGAGTTCCACCTCTTCGCGCACCGTGTTCCGGCAAAGCTGCCTGTCGGGGTTCTGAAAGAGAAAACCGACGCGTTTAGCGAGAGCGCTGGTCGGCGTACGCGCCGTATCGTACCCGCATACCGTGACGCGCCCCAGAGACGGTTTCAATAGACCGTTGCACAACCGGCAGAGCGTGGATTTTCCCGCGCCGTTCTCTCCCATCAGCGCCACAAATTCTCCCGGCCTTATTTCAAACGACACGCCGGTTATAAAGCCGCCGGCGCCGTAAGCGAAATGCACATCGTCAAATTTCAGCATTGCCGGCCGATGTCCTCATCATTGTCTCCGCCTCCGCCAGACTCACCGGCGTTGATCCGTCGTACAGCCCGCGGTCTCTAAGCTTGCGGGAGAGCGTCGTAACTCTTGGAATGTTCACGCCCGCTTCCTCCAATACTTCGCTTCGCCGCAAGACATCTCTCACGGCGCCTTCCGTCAGAATTCGGCCTCCGTCCATGACCGCCAGACGTCCGGCAAACTCGCACAGCATCATTATCTTCTGTTCCACGATCACTATAGTAACGCCGTGACGCCCGTTCAACTCCCTCAACGTCTCGAACATCCTGCGGCTCGACTGCGGATCAAGCTCCCCCGTCGGTTCGTCGAGTATCATTATCTTCGGCCGCAGCGCGATTATGGAAGCAATCGCGACCTTTTGCTTCTGGCCTCCGCTCAGGCTGCTTATATCCCTGTGACGAAGGCCGGAAATGCCGGCCGTTTCGAGAGCGTACTCAATGCGCGGTTCTATTTCCTCGCGCGGTATGCCGAAGTTTTCGAGGCCGAACAGAATTTCGTCCTCCACCACGGACGAGAGCAGTTGTCCCTCGACGTCCTGAAAAACGCTTCCGACATATTTCGAAAGATTTTCCGGTCCCGCTTTAACGGCGTCCATGCCGCAAATTTCCACTCTGCCGTAAAAATCTCCCCGATAATGGTGCGGCACGATGCCGTTCAGGACATACGTCAAAGTCGACTTGCCCGCCCCGCTCGGACCTATTATCCCGACGAAATCACCCTCCCGCACGTCTAAAGACATATCATAGAGCGCGTATTCCGAGGCTCCGTCATAACGAAAGGCCATCCCTTCTATCTTTATCATCGGGAACTCTCTCGTCCTACTTTTTCAGGGCCAGTTTCAGCGGAACGTACAGAATTTGAACGATCACCGAATTGATGAGGGCCGTCCCGAAAATTATCGCCATGAAAATAACCAGCGGCGTCGGTTTGATCTCGAAGCCGGAGTAGTACATGAAATACATTACTCCGATGAACGAAAACCCGCTCGACAGCGTGCTTAAAAACGTGCAGACCACTGGTTTGAGCGATATTTTTCCCATCTCCATCGGCAGCTTCATCAGGATCGCCATCACCAGAGCCCCGACCAGTTCGCTCGCGAAGTTGATGTAAGGCTGCCCCGGGAAGAACTGGCATATGGCGCCCGACAGTATCCCTATGACGGCCGCGTCGCGGATGCGCGGTTTGATCAGCAGCAGGATCAGGCAGTACATCGCGATGATGAAATTCGGCTTCATGCCGAAATTTATCACGCTTCCTACAAAAAACTTCAACACCGCTCCGGATGCCAGCAATATGCCCGTCAAAATCACATCCGCTATGCTCAGACCGCGCCTCTCCCGCAAAACGACTTCCCTTTTCTCAAATACCTTTTCCATCATGTTCATCTCTTTTCATCTGTTTTTTAAACCGTGTTTCCATGCGTTCTGCCGCTTTATATATAAAATTCGGAGGCTGTTACGGCCTCCGAATTTAGGTTTTCTGTAAAATCAACTAAAAAAGAGGCCCGGATTTTAAATAACCCGGGCCTCCTGTATTTTTACACAGAGAAATACCCGGCAGCAGCTAGAGCCGCCACCACCAAGAATTTTTATTCAAGCTACAAGCAGACGCAAAAGAAAAACCGCGCATGAGATCTTCTCCAATGACAAAAATTTCAACTAGTGTTTTATATCACATAAAGATAATTTCCGCAAGCTTGTGGGCAAAATTTTAAAAGGGATCCGGGGAACTGGTCCCCCGGCGGAGTTTGAGGCGGAACCTCAAGATTTCGCTTGTGGTTCGAGGCCGCGCCGGGTTCTTTACCGGCGCGGGCGTTTAATATATACTTGCGACGATATGATATGGCTTGTTTTGCCTGCGAGAAATCAAAATCATGGAGGTATGTGATATGTATAAGATAGTTTTGCTTCGTCACGGAGAGAGCGAATGGAATAAAGAGAACCGTTTCACGGGGTGGACAGACGTGCCGCTTTCCGAAAAAGGAATCCAGGAGGCGCGCGCCGCCGGCGCTCAATTAAAGAAGGACGGTTTTTCATTCGACATGGCGTTCACTTCTGTTTTGAAACGGGCGATAAAGACCCTGTGGATTGTGCTGGAAGAGATGGACGAGATGTATATTCCCACGGATTTTTCATGGAGGCTGAACGAGCGTCACTACGGCGCTCTTCAAGGACTGAACAAGGCGGAGACCGCGAAAAAATACGGCGACGATCAGGTTAAAATATGGCGGCGCAGCTATGATGTCCGTCCCCCCATGCTCGAGCGGGGCGACGAGCGTCATTCGGCGGGCGATCCGCGATACGGAGATATCGCGTCCGACGAGATACCGGCCGGGGAATGTCTCGCCGACACGGTCGGACGTGTGACGCCGTATTGGAGGGACGTCATAATTCCGGTGATAAAATCCGGCGGGCGTATCATCATAGCGGCTCACGGCAACAGCCTTCGCGCACTCGTCAAGTATCTCGACAATATTTCCGAAAAAGACATACTGGAACTCAACATACCGACCGGAATCCCTCTGGTTTATGAGCTTGACGACAATTTGAACGCAATATCTCATGAATATCTCGGCGATAGGGACGCGATAGCCGCGGCGGAGGCCGCGGTGGCAAATCAGGGCAGGGCGAAGTGACGGAAGCGAACGGTATTTTGATGGACGGTTACCTGGAGAAAGCCAAAGAGATAATAGCTGATTGCTTCGTCATGGACGCGCACTTCGATCTGGCGATGGACATGGACGACAGGCGCGAGCTGGGCGAATCGAGGGTCTATACCGGCCGGCACAGTGAAATGGTACGGGCCGGAGGATGGAATTGTCTGGTTTCGTCGATTTTCATTCATTCGTGGCAATTGCCTGAGATGGGTTTGCGCAAGGCTCTGGATCAGATATCGTCCCTCGTCTCCGAAGAACGCGAACAACCGGATGATATCGCCATTTGCGCTTCCATGTCTGATGTGAAAAACGCGAACGACTCCGGGCGCGTCGGCATAATGATCTCGCTGGAGGGCGCGGACCCCCTGGGTTCTGATATACGCCTGCTGCCGGTGTTTTACAGGCTTGGCGTGCGCGCGCTCGGTTTGGCTTGGAGCAGGAGAAATTACGCGTCCGACGGGTGCTCCTTCATAGCGCAAAGGGAGGGACAGAAAGGCGGGCTTACGCGCTTCGGCGA
>JAISYN010000150.1 GCA_031269915.1 Synergistaceae bacterium | reverse complement strand
AGCCCTGAAGCCCTGAAGCCCTGAAGCCCTGAAGCCCTGAAGCCCTGAAGCCCTGAAGCCCTTCTGTCATGACGTCAAGCTTTTGCCGAACATTCATGCTATTACCTTCTTTAAGTTCTTGCATATATCTTACAAAAGCATTATATCATAACTTACAGTTTATGTCATTCTGAGTTACATAGTAAATTGAGCGGGGCAGACCGGCGCGCTTCACTATTACGCGTTTACGCCGCGCGCCGGCACACGCTCGCTAGCGCGGGGCCGCGGAAAAGCAACCTTCCGGATAGCCGATCGGCGATAAGAAGGCGCGCCGTGATTCGCCCGGCTCATGGTTTTCAAAATATTCCTTTTTTATCTCCTTGTCGCACAGCCAACGGATGACGATCGCATCCAACTGAAACAGGTCGACAGGCTTGGAAAGAAACGCTTGAAATCCTTTTTCAAGATAATTTTCCCAGTTTTCGCTCGTCACATTCGCGCTGAGGACGATAATCGGTATGTTTTTCGCGTATTCGCTTCCTATCTCCTCGCGAATGACGCGCAGGGCTTCAACGCCGTCCATCCCCGCCATCATCTGATCCATGAATATGGCGTCGTAAAAAACATTTTCCTCGCATATCCTTTGGATCGCCTGCCACCCGCTGGTCACGCAGTCCGCTTTTATACCGTAGAGTTCCAGCAGTTCCCGCATGACGTCCAGGTTAGCCTGAATATCGTCTACAACGAGAACTCTCGTGTGAGGAAGTTGAACGCGCGGAATTTCCGTTTCTCCCGCCGGCCGTTTCTCGTTATAGTTGAATTGTTGCAGTTTTTCCGCTATTTCATCTTCTATGAGCGCATCCGTTACAAACCCCTGGGGGATTCTCACCGTGAAAACGCTGCCTTCCCCGCATTCGCTCTCCGCGGTGATATTGCCTCCCATCATTGTCACAATCGCTTTAGTGATTGGCAGACACGTTCCGTCCACGCTGCCGCTCGACTTGAAGTAAATCATGTTATCGCTTGAAAAAAGCTCTTCGATGTTCTCCCGGGGGATACCGATTCCGGTGTCGGCCACTCGAATGATGAGCCACCCGTCTTTCCCGCTTCTCTCGTAGTCGAAAAACAGATCGACTTTCCCCTCCACGGTATATTTGAACGCATTGTTGAGCAAATTGTTGCAAACCAGCTCGACCCGGAGTTCGTCTCCAAAAAGCTTGCGAGGCACGGCGGCGCCGATGTGGCGCTCGAACTTGATTTGTCTGTCTCCGATGTAAGCGGCGTTCAGCGTGAGGATATCATTTATCAAACTGGGCACGTCATATTCCACCGGCATTATCTCAAATTTCCTGGATTCCACTTTCGAAACGTCGAGCATGTCATTTATGACTCCGAAAAGCGTCATCCCCGCGTTGTGAATTTTTTCCACGATGTCTCTCGTCGCCTCGGGCACCTCATCCCTGCCGAGCATGTGCCGCGAGAGCCTGACAACGGAATTGAGCGGCTTGCGCATCTCGCGCCGCATTTCGGCGATTAACCGGCTTCTGGCTTCCGATATGCTTGCGGCGGCTTCAGCCGATTCGGGGAGACGCGCTGTCCCATCGTCCGTATTTTTGAATTGCTTCGCGAGTTTTCCCGACGCCGCAATCGCGATTACGGTTCCTAACGACAGAAATACCGCCGTCGTGTTCCTGGAGTAAGGTAAAACCTGCGCGGCGAGGTCCCCTGAAACCGACGTATCGCCGCCCGAGCCCCCAAACCGCGGCGCACTCTGGAAGACAAACCCCATACCTATGTTGGCTGCTGTCAAAACCGCAACAATGGACATCATCGCAAGGAAAATTTTAACGCGTACTGACATTTTCTGTTCCCCCTTTCTGAACCCCTTATACAGATTGTTGATCGGCGCGATCGTTTCGTTTGAACGTTCGGCTTATCACAAAATATTTATAATACATTTTGTAATCACCTAAAATGTACAATTTAAAATAATTTACGTCTCAAAAAGATAATTTTTTATAAGGTTGCATTCTCAAAACCTGTCAATGATCACATGTTGGAATCGCTAACATACGACTGATTTTTATAAAAAAAATCACAAAACCTATCTGAAAAATATTTTAAAATATTTTTAGCGCGGCTGAATTTGTGGGAGCGTGTCATGACATAAGGAAGCGCCGATTAAGGGCTGATTAATGCGTTAAAATGACATTTTGCCGGTTAGAAACGCGGGCGTCGCAAGGGTTTAAATCTTTACCCTTCAGGCCTCTGTAAATCGGCCTTTCTTTAAAACGTCCTGGCTGTTACAGCCTGAACGCTTCCCTCTCGTACTGCATGGAATAAAGCTGCCGATAGTAGCCTTTCTTTCTCAGAAGTTCGCCGTGCGTCCCCCGTTCGATGATTTTACCGTCGCGGACCGCCAGTATGAGATCGGCCATTTTCACTGTCGAGAGGCGATGAGCTATCAGAAACGACGTCCTGTCTATAAGTATTTTGGAAACGGCGTTTTGAATCAGGAGTTCCGTCTCGGTATCTATCGACGAGGTGGCTTCGTCAAGAACGAAAATCCTCGGATCTGCGAGCACGGCGCGCGCTAAAGAGACTAACTGTTTTTCGCCCGTCGAGAGCCTGTCTCCGCCCTCTCCTACGTCGCTATCGAGCCCATTCGGCAGCTTTTCTATTATGTGATGAGCCGAAACGAGCATTGCGGCCTCCATTATTTCTTCATCCGACGCGTCCAGGCGTCCGTAGCGTATATTGTCGCGAACCGTGCCGGAAAAGAGATGCGGGCTCTGCAGCACATAACCGATGTTCGAGTGCAGCCAGAGCTGCGACCTTTCACGGTAATCCCTGCCGTCTATCAGTATCCTGCCCGACGTCGGCTCGTAAAACCGGCAGACCAGGTTCACGAGAGTCGATTTTCCCGCGCCGGTCTCGCCCACTATCGCGACGCACGTCCCAGCGGGAACGCTCAAGTTGAAGTGTTCCAGCACATACTCTTCGCCGTCCGGATATTTGAACGCGACGTCGTCAAAGCATATATCACCGCGGAGAGGCTCCCAGTTTTCACGTTTCGGGTCAAAACTGCCGCCGTATACTCTCACTACCTCCGGAGAATCGGTTATCTCCGGTTCGCTCTTCAACAGCGCGTCGACGCGCTCTATATTGGCCTGGGTCGAGGACGCCTCCGAGAAGATGTTCGAGAGATGCTGCACCGGCTCGAAGATATTGATTGCGTAGGAGATCATCGCCGAAAGCGTGCCGAACGCCATGACGCCTTCCGTCACGTAACCAAGCCCGCGCGTCATGATAACGGCCACGGAGATCGCCCCGAACATCAGCATCAGCGGCGTGTAGATCGCGCTCCACGTGGCTCCGCTTACGGAGGCGCGATACATCTGCCCGGTCAGATTGCCGAATTCCTCGATATTTATATCTTCGGCGACCAGCGTCTTGGACGTTCTCGCTCCCAGAATGCCCTCGTTGCACGCTCCCGTGAGCAGAGAATTTGTGTGACGGACAGTTCTGCTGCAGCGCAGTATGCGCTTCTGAAACCAGGCGGTGATCACCACCATCACGGGTATCATGGCGGCGAGCCATATCCCGAGCTTGAAGCTCAGCGCAAGCATTGCCGCGGCGGCGAACAGGATATATGACAGGCCCCACATGAAATCGACCAGTCCCCAGGCGATCATGAGGCCTATCTTGTCCGTATCCGACATGACGCGCGCGATTATGTAACCGACCGGCGTAGTGTTGTAGTATGAGAGAGAGAGCGTCTGAAGGTGATCGAAACAGGCTTTTTTGAGATCGCGCGAAAAAGCCATCTCCACCTCTATGGCCGTCTTCGTAAAGGCGACGGTCGATATCAGTTGTATGATCATCAGGACAATCCCCGCCGCGACGACAGGCCATATCCCATCCGAAACGCGGGGGACGATGAATCTGTCGATTATATACTTCTGGAACAGAGGAATCATCACGTCGATAACCGAGCAGATCGACATGAAGAGGGCAATTTTGACGAGCCCTCTCCCATGAGGCGTGAAAAACCGCCACATTGTCTTCCATACCATGATATCGAGCCGTTTGCCGCGCGATTCGTCCATGTATCGCACCTTATCGCCCCTCTCCGCCGGAGAGGCCGCCGTCGATGCTCTGCTGCAAATCCAGTATGCGCCTGTATATGCCTCCGCTCTCCGACAATTCCGCGGGAGTCCCCATTTCCGCTATCCTGCCGCTCTCCATCACGATTATGAGATCGGCGTCGGACAGCGTGGCTATCCTGTGCGATATGACGATGGTCGTCACTCCGCGGACACGTTCCCGCAAAGCAGCGCGGATGAGGGCGTCCGTCTCCGTATCCACCGCGGAGAGCGAGTCGTCGAATATCATTATCGGAGTATGTTTCAAAACCGCACGGGCTATCGCCACCCGCTGCCTCTGACCGCCGGAGAGCGTAACGCCGCGCTCCCCGACTACGGTATCGTAGGCGTTCGCAAAGCGTTCGATCTCCGCGTCGACATGGGATATCCGAGCGGCTTCCTTTACGCGATCGAGGGAAAAATGTTTTGACAGGCCCGCTATATTTTCCGCTATGGTGCGCGAATATAAAAACGGTTCCTGAAGCGCTATACCCACGTTTTTACGCAGACAGGCGCGCTTGTACCCGCGTATGTCGGCGCCGCCTATCCGTATCGCGCCATCACATTCGCGCAGGTCGTACAGCCTGCACAGCAGGTACGCCAACGTCGTTTTGCCGGAGCCCGTATCGCCCAATACGCCGAGCGTTGTTCCCTCCCTTACAGTGAACGAAACATCCTTCAGCACAGGGGTATCGCCGTACGAAAACGACACGTGATCGAACTCTATATCGCCGGATATCGGAGTTTCCAGCGCGTTGTCAGTGTCTGTTTCCAAGGGCGAGTCCAATATCTCGCCTATGCGTCCAAGCGACACAAGAGTCTTGCCGGCTTCCGACAGCGCCCTGCCAAGCCCTCGAACCGGCCAGATTATCATCGAGTTGTACGTCAGAAACACTATGAACTCCCCCACCGTGATGCCGCCCAGGGCGGCCTGATACGTCCCAACCGCGCATATCATCAGCATCTGTATACCGGTGATGAGATCGCCTATTCCCCAATATGAGCTGAGCATGTTCCCCAGCTTTATCCACAGCTCCGCGAAATACGCGTTCTGGGCGGCAAACCTGTCGGCCTCGTAACGCTCTCTCCCAAACGCCCGGACGACTCTGACGCCAGAGAAATTTTCCTGCGCTATGGCAAGCAGCCGTCCCTCAGCCTCGTCCGCGGCGAGGAAATGGGCGGAGGCTTTTCGCAGGAATATGAACGAATAGAGGAACGCTACCGGGATAAAGGCAAACGACGCGGCGGCCATCATGAAATTCATGGAGAACAGAATGCCGTAGGCAAATACCACCAACACGACCGCGCGCCCGATCTCGATCGCCTGGTTGAACGCGAAATTGCGCACTATGTCTACGTCGGATGTGCAGCGCTGAACGATATCTCCGGTCTGTATGGATGTGTGCCACTCGAACGGCATACGCTGAATGTGCGAGTACAGCCTGTCGCGCAGGCGTTTTACCAGTCCTTCGGCGCCCAATGCCAGCGCCCTCCGGTGAGTAAAGTTAAAAAAACCTCCGACTAAAGCGACTGAGACCACCAGCAAACCGGCCCGCGCAAGCCCGCCTCCGCCGCGGGCAAACCCCGAATCCAGTCCAGCCATACCCGCTAGGCGCGCTATGACCGGCATCTTCGACGCGGGAACCCCGCTCACGCTATCGACCAGAAAACGTATGAGCTGAGGCAGCAGAAAATTGCACGCGACCACTATCAGCAGCGATGCGCACGCAATCGCATAAGCCCCTCTCGACCCGATGGATAACTCCGCCATCACGTCTATCGGGCGTTTTTTTACATTTTCTGTTTCGGCCAGATCGTTCACCTCGAATCCTTTTTATACATTATACTTGAGAAAGCGCCGGAAGGGACGCCGTAATATGGACGACAATACGCTCGATCGGGAATTCTATATGGAAGGAGCAGCCGCCGTGGCGCGGAAACTGCTCGGCAAAATACTTATCAGCCGCTCGCCGGAAGGCGAGACTTCCGGCATGATAACCGAAACCGAGGCTTACGCCGGGCGGGAAGACGCGGCGTGCCACGCGTACAAAAGACAATCCCCGTCCGCGGGACATCGCACCAATATCATGTTCGGTCCGGGGGGATATGCCTATGTATATCTGATATACGGAATGTACCGCTGTTTCAACGTGGTGACCAACATTCGGGGGCTTCCTGAGGCAGTTCTCATCCGCGCTCTCGAACCGCGCGACGGCGTTAAGCTGATGCGCTCCAGAAGGAACACGGCGAAACTCAAAGACCTGTGCGGCGGACCGGGGAAACTCTGTCAGGCGCTCGATATAACGCTTGCGGATTACGGGGCCGATCTGTGCGGCGGACGGATATCCGTCACACAGGGAGAGGACGTCCCCGACGGCGCGGCGCTCGCGACGCGACGTATCAACATTGATTATGCCGGAGAGGCGAGCGGGTTCCCTTACAGGTTCGTAATAAAGGAAAGCGATTTTTTATCGACGAGGCGGTATGTGAAACGGGCCCGGCGAAAAACTGATTTATCACTGGGGGCCTAAAAGATGTAGATTTAAAGGCCGACTTATCGTCAGACGCCTAAAGGTGAAGTTTAAGCCCTTGCGGCGCCCGCGTTCTCAAACAGCAAAATGACGTTTGAGCGAATTCGGCTTTTCCCCTAACTCATCGCCGCGGTATCCGGATATTTTCTGTAGAAAGCGAGGCTCATTTCCTCCAACATTTTGTCGTAGGCCGGAAGGTCGGAGCCGCCGACGAAGTCCCTGTCGACGTAATCCAGAATGCCCTTCGCGAGAACAGGACACTCGACGGCGGTGGTGTTCTTGAGCCCCGCGTATATTCTGGAGACGACTATCTTCGATCCCGAATTGGGAGTGTCGGGCATGAAGAGCAGCACCTCGTCTCCCGCGGTCCTGTACGCCGAATCGCATGCCCGTATGGACTGCTGGATAATCCGTCCAAGAACGACGTGCGCCAGTTTCTGTTCTTCCTCGCTGACGCCGATTGTCGCTCCGCTGGGGAACGACAGCTTAAAAAACGCGATCGACACCCTCCGTTTTCCCCTGTTTATGGATTCCATGTCGGACTTCGCCTTGTATCTCATAAATCCCGCCACGTAAAGGCCCGTAGCCGGATCGATGGCGTCGAATACCTCGATTTTCGAGGCTTCTTTCGAGCGCACTACCGGGGAGAACATCATCAATATCTGTCTGCCTCTCGTGGTGCGCTTCACTACCCATTCCTCTCCGCGGTACTTCATCTGAGCGGTTCCGGGCTCCAGGCTCAGCAGGGATTCAAGCGAGCTTTCGAGGATTTTCTTTTTGTCAAGTCTGAAATCGTTCGCAAACGGCGCGTTGAAAGCGAGTATGCGTTCGGAACCGCTCTCGTTTTTTTCGAGAAACGCGCACGGGAACTGAATCGAGTCGATTATCTTCTGAAGTTCCCCGATCCCTATGCCGTTCGGAACAATCTGATCCATCCTCCGAGAGAAGAGCGACTCGCCAGACGGGATCGCCACGGATATCCCGACGGCTATCCCTGATATGACTACGATGAAACCTAAAAAATTTAGCGCCATCCCCGACTCGAACATTACCGAGAAAAAAATCAGCAGCATTCCGTCAGTCACGCACGCCACGGCGGTCGCGGCTTTTGTTTTATTCCCTCTGCAAAGCATGACGTAAAAACACGTCATTATCAGATATATACAGGAAACCCCCACGATGAAAAGAGAAGGCACTCCGGAGGGTTCGAAACCTTTGCCGGTCATGGCTGCGATCATGGCTATAGGGACGACAAGGACTATGGGGGATATCGCGTACTTGTAAAAACCGCGCCCGTTCTCAATTGTGGTGTTGCCCATCGCTTTATTACCCCCCGAAACACGGGAAAACCGCGTTTCCGCAACATTATGCAGATATATCAAGCCTCGCGGCGTAATATATCACAATATGAAATGAGGCACAACTCAACATTCGCTCCCTTATCCCGGATTCGGTGGGCTCTTCGCCTTCGGGAGGAGGACGCTCGTTCACGACATGTACTTCCTGAGCTTCGTGATAACTTCTTCCATGTCGATCGGTTTGCCGATGTGGTCGTCCATTCCAGAGGCGCGACAGCGCTCCACGTCCTCACGGAACACGTTAGCGGTCATGGCGATGATCGGTATCTCTTTGGATCTCGGAAGACCCGATGACCGTATACGTCTTGTTGCCTCGCAGCCATCCATAGTGGGCATCTGTACATCCATAAGCACAATGTCGTACCCCTCCGGGTCGCTCGAAAATTTTTCAACCGCGTCCGCCCCGTCGTCCGCATAGTGCAGGGTCACTCCGGTATCCTCCAGGAGGGCCGACAATATCTCCTGATTGATCTTCACATCCTCCGCGACCAGCGCCTTGTACCTCGAAAATATATTCACGACCGACGCGCCGGCGACCGGAGTGCTCTCCGCGGCTTGCGGCGCGCCGAGAACGCATTCGTTGATACAGTTGAAGATCGCGGAAGGGAACAGAGGTTTTTGCAGAAAACGAGACAGGCCGCTTCTTCGCGCGTCGTCGACGATCTCGTTCCAGTCGGTGGCTGAAGTCATTATGACGACCTGGTTGTATCCCGTCTCGAGTTTTATGAGTTTCGCAAGCTCCACGCCGTTCATCTCCGGCATACGCCAGTCCACGAATATGACGTCGAATGGGTCGCCTTCGCTCCGCTTCACGAGCCTCAACGCCTCGCCGGGGAGAGCGGCCGTCTCGCAGCGCATTCCATAGGATCCCAGAGTGAGATTGAATATCTCCAATATTTCAGGGGAATCGTCCACCACGAGGATATTTATATTTTCCATGCCGGCGTCCGGTTGGAGCGGCGCGTCGTTCCCATCCGCGCACGATTCCGCCCTTATTTCGAAGATGAATGACGATCCGCGTCCCAATTTCGACTCGATCCAAATTCGGCCGCCCATCAGCTCGACGATGCGCTTGGAGATGGAAAGCCCCAACCCCGTCCCGCCGTACTTGCGTGATATACTGCCGTCCGCCTGCACGAAGGAGTCGAAAAGCTTGTTCTGCTGCTCTTCGGATATGCCTATACCCGTATCTTTTACCTCTATTTGGATTGTGCATTCTTCGCCTTTTACCGCCACCTTTCTGGCGATCAGCGTGATGGCGCCGCGTTCCGGCGTGAATTTGACGGCGTTCGAGAGAAGGTTTGTGATCACCTGTGCCAGACGCTGCTCGTCAGAGAATATTCTGGAGGGCATGCCGGGGTCTATTTTGACTAACAGTTCCTGCCCCATCTCGGCGACCCGGAAATTTATTACATTGGTCACTCGCTGGAGCATCTTTTCGAAGTTGAACTCGCTGAACGAGAGTTCGAACTTATCCGCCTCGATCTTCGACATGTCGAGTATGTCGTTGATCACGCCCAAAAGGTGAGTAGACGCCTCGTTTATCTTGTCCAGGCAGTATTCCTTGCGCTCCGGCTCCCCCGTCGAATTCGCTATAGTGGTCATACCTATGATGGCAATCATCGGCGTTCGCATCTCAAGGCTCATTCGGGAGAGAAAATCAGATTTGGCGCGCGTGGACTGTTCCGCCAGTTCACGCGCTTTCTCGGCCTCCAGTTTTGTGCGCGTGAGTTCCGTCGTGTCGAAAAATACCACCATCACGCACTCGACTTTCCCGAAGCTGTCTATCATGGGTGTCATCTTTACCACATAATGGCGAATACCGCCATCATGATCAAAATCTATATTTTGCTCCACATCGGCTGGAACTCCCCCGTCATGGGCCGTCTTGAAAATTTCGACGGCCCGGATCAAAAATTCATCCGTCAGCACGACAGCCATCAGTTCACTGTATTTTTTGCCGATGATCATCCCCACGACCGGAATCTTGTTACGCCTCAGATAGGAATTGCTCGCGTATGCAAGGCGTCCGTCCCGATCAAAGATCAGCATCATATCGGGGTAGTTGGCGAGCATGAGATCCATATATCGCTCCAATCGGGACTTTTCGGCGGAAACGACGCGGCCCAGCGCCGTTTTCGCTTCCGCGTTGACGCGGTTGCGTTCGTTGATCCCTCTCTCATAACGCAACTCGCGCTGAAGTTTTTCGTTCTCACGGCGCAGTCTTTTATTTTCATCCCGCAACGTCGCAATCGCATGTCCTTGATCGAGTTCCGAAAACATTTAATTCACCCCCCGAAACGTGACCGGCAAAACGACGCCGGCCCGCAGCGCGGCACATCTCCGCCGCACGTTTCTTATAAGCGGCAGATTACTATGGTATCGTTATGATTGCGATTTACCGTCGAATTGCCGCTATTTGGACCGGATACGGGGCATAGTTCGCTGCCCGAATACGCGACATAATACGGGATGTCGGTTCCATCGAGGATGGATTGGATTTTTTCGATTTCGCTCATAGGATCGTAGCCCATCGTATAGTATCTCCCAACGCAGGAGAAAATTATCAGGCATTCAGGCCTTTTCGCGGAGATTGCCGATGAAACAGCCTCCGCGGTGGTTTCGAGCACATCGTCGGCATCCAGTGAACCGACGGTCATTGTCACGCCCTCCGGCAAATTTCCCCCGCAGACCGCATATCCCTCCGGAGTCGTAGCGAACGCCGACCTCACCACCGTGGCGGAACCGTCGTTATAGTCGACTATGAAAGGGAAGGCGTTGATGCCCGAGATCGTTCCGTCGTCGTTTTTCTTCAGACCGAGCGAGAGGAGGTAATCGGTAACCGGAATATTGTTGACCGTATGGAGCTGGTTGCCTTGAGACTCGGTAACTACGCATTCCCGCCCGAATCTCATCTTCATCGCGAGCGATCCTATGAAAAACCTGGGCTCTATATCGCCGTTCACAAGAACAAAAGCGCAGCGGTCCGCATAAGCCATGCCGTTATGGATAACCCGCGACTCGTGATAATCGCTGTTGTGATCGACCGACAGCATACCAAATAGCGGCGTTTCGCCCGAAATTCTAGACATTGAGTCCGCGAAGAAATCCCCGCTCACATTCATCAGCAGCGGCGCGAAGCACAGTATAAGCGCCGGTTTGCCATGAATACTGCCGCTCGCTGCCTCATCGTAAGCGAATTTCAAGGCTTCCTCTTCCTCCCTCGTCAGAGGGGCGGTCAGCCCCACTGAAAACGAGACGTCATCGCTAGTCAAAACCATCAGCGAAAGCATTATTCTGTCCTTGGAACCGGGCACGGCGTTACCCAGGGTGGTCGAACCCACTACGTCGAACGGCAGCGCCGCGCAGATATCACGGACGACCCCAGAACCTATGAAGTCGGCGTAACAGGCCAGAATGCCGACTGAATTTTTCAAAAGACCGCGACCGGTATTCAACTGCTCCAATATTTCGGATACGGCGGCTTCGACGTCGTCAACTTCGCTTGTATATGCGGTAAGAGCTTTGATCACTTCAGAACCCTCCTTCCAAGAACCACAGGTTACGGCGCTCGCCCCGCACAGCCCGCCGCTTCCACTCATCACGCGTATTGCCGATAATATACAGCGTACAGGTATTCCGGGCTGGACTTTCCGGTATATTCATCAAAAGCAGGAACTAAACGCCTACGTTTTGCAGCGATATCACGCAACGTAAAACTGGTATCGAATATCAGTGCGACACCTCCTATATATGATAATATTAAATTCAAAATAAAACAATTTGACATTGAAGGTGACACGAATGGAAGATAACGTCAAATACAAGATACTTGTGGTCGACGACGAACAAGCTAACCTCAACGCGATAGAGAATATTCTGACGCTGGAATACGAAATTGTGACGGCGCATTCCGGGGAAGAAGCTCTTAGGCGAGTCACGCATATCAACCCGGATATTATCCTGGTGGATACCGTAATGCCCTGCATGGACGGTTTCAAAACGCTGACCCGGCTCAAAGAGATCCGGGAGATACAAAACATTCCGATAATCATAATTACCGAAAAAAACAACGAGGACGACGAAGAGCGCGGGTTCCTCCTCGGCGCTGTGGATTATATCTCCAAACCTTTCAAAAAAGCCATCATAAGGGCCAGAATCAGGACCCATCTCAGGATATACGACCAAATGCGCACCATCGAACATCTCAGCCTCATCGACGCTCTAACCAACATCCCAAACAGAAGAAACTTCGACGACAAAGCGATAATAGAATGGCGCAGATGCGCGCGTGAACGCAAACCGATATCGTTCCTGATGATGGATATCGACCACTTCAAAATTTACAACGATACCTACGGGCATCCTCAGGGAGACATACTTCTCACCGCCGTCGCGAAAATTTTCACCGACGCCGCAAGGCGCCCGTCGGATATCGCCGCCCGGCTCGGAGGAGAGGAATTCGGACTTCTGCTGCCCGACGCCACGCTAGAAAACGCGATGACGCTGGCGGAAAGAATACGCCAGGAAGTAGGAGCCCTTCAAATACCGACCCATGACGGTCTCGCGATTACGTCGGCGACGATAAGCATAGGGGTGGCGTCGATTGTTCCCGGGGAACACGACATACTGAAAAATTTCATAGCGAAGGCCGACGAATATCTATACACGGCCAAGGAGTCGGGAAGAAACACGGTTTACACCGGTGAACTCAACCGTGTTTCGACTCCGAGGCGTGGTTAAATGGCGCCGTAAACCAGCTTCGGCAGATAGAGCGACAGCCCCGGCAGATATGTCACCAGCAGAAAGACCAGAACCAGCGCCACTATCATGGGGATTATCGGGCGGCTGATTTCCTCCAGTGACAGCCCCGTTATCGCGCTTGCCACGTAAATGTCGATGGCGACGGGCGGAGTCGCCATGCCTATGGCAAGCCCCACCGTCACTATCAGGCCAAAGTGAATGAGGTTGCCCCCGAGGCCGGCGATGGAGGGAAGGAAAATAGGCGTCAGGATGATGAGTGCGGACGCCGTCTCCATGAACATGCCGGCTATCAGTATCAGCACTACGATGACCAGATACACCATGGCGGGCGTTCCCCCGGTCAGCGCCAGCACAGCGCCTGCCACTTTGTCGGGTATTCTGTAGAAAGCCAGCTGCCAGCCGAAGATCTTCGACGTCGCTATGATGAACATGATGAGGGAACTCGTCACTCCGGCATTGACGATGAGAGCGTAAAGTTTTTTGAAGTCCATCGCCTTGTAAACGAATATCGCCACGAAAAGCGAATATACCACGGCGACCGCGGCGGCTTCGGACGGGGTGAAATATCCCGAAAATATCCCGCCCAATATCAGAACCGGCGTCATTATTCCCCACAGCGCGCGCAGAAAAAGACGCGTCTTCTCCGCGAAACCCACCTTCTCGCTGGCCGGGTATTTGCGCTTCTTCGCCACGTAAAGCGCATAGAGGATGAGTATCCCGCCCATCAGGAATCCCGGCGCGAAACCGGCCATAAAAAGTTTGCTCACGGGCACTCCGGCGATGACGGCATAAAGAACCATCGGCACGCTGGGCGGTATCACCACCCCGATGGTCCCGGCGGACGCGATGAGCGCCGCCGAGAAATCGAGATCGTAACCCTTTTTTTTGAGCTGCGGAAGAAGCGCCGACCCGACCGCGGCGGTTGTCGCCGCGCCGCTGCCCGAAATTGCGGCAATGAACATGGACGCCACTATCGACACTATCGACAGCCCCCCGCGTATCCGTCCGAGAGTAGCCTCCGCGAAGGCCACTATGCGCTCGGATATTCCGCCCTGCGCCAGTATGTCGCCGGCGAGGATGAAAAACGGAACGGCGACGAGCGCGAACGAGTTGACGCCCGAAAACAGAGTCTGGGGCAGCGCCTCCAGCGGCATGCCTGACAGCGCCATCACAATCAGCGCGGACGCGCCAATGGAAAGGGCGATCGGTATCCCGAGCAAGAGCATCACGAGAAACGACACTACGAGCAGCGCGCCCATCTCAGTCCGTTCCTCCCGCGCCTCGGACCGTCACCGCCTCGTGCAAGCGGGCGCATAGGTGCAGTATCGTTATGGCGCTCGTCAGAGGAAACACGAGATACATCCAGCTCATTGATATCGGAATCGACGACGCCATTTGAAAACGTTCGTTGACGCACAGTACCACGCCGTACCACCCAGCCACCCCGAAAAAGACGATGCCCACAATCTCCGAGGCTATCAGCGCCAGTCGGCGCGCGGACTCCGGCAGCGCGTCGCGCAGAAAATTCACCGTTATATTCGATCCGCGTTTGAAAGCAACGCACGCGCCAAAAAACGACGCGAACACCAGCAGAAAACAGTTCAGTTCCTCGGACCATGTAAGCGCCCTGTACCAGAGGCGGAAGGCAATTTGCAGCATTGTGATGGCCGTCATGAGCGAGAGGGTGGCGAACAGCGCCATCTCGCATAAAACGTTCACTTTTTCGCTCAGTCTCATAAGCGGCGTTTTCGGGCGCTTTCCGTCCATTACGCGATTACTTCGTGTTCAGTATGGACTGAATGAGTTCTTTTCCGTACTGAGCCTCGTATTTTTCGTAGACTCCGGAGACAGCTTCGCGAAAAGCGGCGAGATCAGGCTCGGTGACCTGCATACCTTTGTCTTTCAACTGATTCAGCCACTCGGCCTCTTTCTCGTTGTCGATATCGCGGTTGTACTTCGCGGCTGCGAGAGCGCTCTCCTGAACGATGGCCTGCTGTTCGGGGGTGAGCTTGTTCCACGTTCTCACGCTCATGGCTATTATGTTCGGAGCGTAAGCGTGGCGGGTTACCGAGAGATATTTGTTTGATTCGTTGATATTGTAAGCCGTTATGACGTTGAGCGGGTTCTCCTGGCCGTCGATCGTACCCTGCTGCAACGCGGTCAGAGCTTCCGTCCAGGCCATCGGGACGGCGTTAGCGCCCAGAGCGGTGAACGAGTCGATATAAATGGGGTTCTGCATGACCCTTATCTTGAGGTCTTTCATGTCCTCCGGTTTCGCCACGGGACGTTTGTTGTTGGTGAGGTTGCGGAATCCCCGCTCGCCATAGGCGAGGCACTTCCAGCCCAGTTTTTCCATCTCCTTTATAAAACCCTGCCCCACCGGGCCGTCCAGCACCTTGTACGCGTGTTCGGGACTGGAAAAGAGGAACGGCAGATCGAGAACCCCGAAACTCGGGAGGAAGTTGACGACCGGCCCCCCGGTGATTATGCCCATATCTATGGTTCCCATTTTCAGGCTCTCCAGCAGATTGCGCTCGTCGCCAAGAGTGGCGTTGGGATATACGCTGACGGTCACTTCCCCTCCGGTGCGGGCTTCGACGCTCTCCTTGAAGTGAAGGGCCGCGGCGTGGAATACGTCCTGTTCGTTGATGGCGTGACCGAGTTTGAGGTCGACGGATGCCAGAGCGCCTCCACACATGAGAGACACAACACATAACGCAGCTGCTGCAATAAAAACTCTTTTCACTATGACACACCTCCGTTAAATTTTAGAAGAGCGCAGTTCGCGCCGTGTGGAAAATCACAAGCGTATTATTACAGATAAGCGCGATTTATGCAAAAAATACGATTGCGGCGCAATAACCGCCCCTCGGCGACATTCTACTACGTCCATTATTTATTTTGATCATGAAACAATGTCAGTCACGGTTTCAGACGTTCCCCTCCTCGTCAGCATCAGCGCGGCGATGAGCCCGGCGCCGACAATACACAGCGTCCCCAGCGCCACGAAAAGCGACGCGCCGGTGAACAACCTGGTCAGTATCATCGGGAAGCAGAGCGCTGAGATGGAAAATCCGCACATGACGGCCGCGAAGTTAGGGCCGACGTACTCCAAGCCAAAGTAGTCGCCGGCCAGGAGCGGGTAAATTCCGGAATAGCCTCCGTAGCAGAGAGCGCATATGGCCACGATCGCCATGAAGAGCAGTCCCTGCGCAAAACAGAGGGCGAAGGAGCAGAGCGCGGTCAGCCCTATCGCTACGATTGCCGCAGCTTCACGGCCCGTCTTTTCCGACATGACAGGGAATGCGAGCCTTCCGATAGCGCTCGCCACGCCAGTTATCATTACTATCAACGTGGCCATCGAACCGATATTTCTCTCATTGGCCAGCGTTACGAACGACGGGTTGAGGACGAAAAACGCGCTGGCGCTCAACATCAGGGAACAGGTTATCAGGAAAAAGCGTCCCGTCCTTATCATTTCCCCCGTCGTATACTGCTTCCTGTTTCGCTCCGCATGCCATCCTCCTCCAGCCGCATCAGGCAGGCGGACGAAAGGCGACAGGGCCAGCGTCACCAGCAGGAAGGCGGCCGCCAGGATCAAAAAGGCGGAGCGCAGGGAGTAACGCTTTATCAGTTCGCCGATCAGAGGCGCGAACACCACAGTGGAAAAACCGAAAGCGCAGACGCTGACGCCCGTCGCAAGTCCCCGCCTCTCCGGATACCATTTGGGGACGCAGGAAACCACCGCGCCGTACCCCATGCCCACCCCGAAACCGCCGGCGACGCCGTAAGTAAGATAGATCAGCCATCCATAACCTGCCGGGATGAAGGCGGTCGCCGCCATCCCTATCGCGAGCAGCGTTCCTCCCGCGAGCGTCTGCCTGTGCGTCCCCAGCCGCTTTTCCATACGCCCTCCGCCCAGCATTCCCAACACGAAAAATCCCAATAAAAACGAGGAAACGAGTTTCGCGTCCGCCGCCGGCCATCTATATTCCTCGCTGACCGGCAATACGAATACGCTCCAGACATAAATAATCCCCAGGAACAACTGAAGCGCCGCGCCTGAAACCAGAACCATGAATCTGTTTACTCTCCGCAATTTGACTCCCCCTCTTTTTTTGTTTTTACAATCGGGTAGGAGGCCGTTCATTAATTGGACGGCCGTCCTCCCACACCACCGTACGTACGGACCCGTATACGGCGGTTCAATAGCTTGAGTGCAGTGCCTCGTATCTCTTGGAGAAGT
>JAISYN010000052.1 GCA_031269915.1 Synergistaceae bacterium | reverse complement strand
CTGCTCGTTTGGAACAGGCTCGTTTTCCCGAACGGCACGACGCTCGATATCGCCGGAAGCCCCGGAATTGACCAGGCGGGATATTCGGGTTTGTCAGGCAAGGTAAACGAACATTGGGGACGATGCTGAAATCCGCGCTCCTGGCCTCGGTGTTCGTGGCTGGGGCCGAGATTGTGTACGACAGCGATTCCAGCGGCAGCAGCGAAAACAAAAGCCCGCGTGACGTGGCCGCCGAAAGCGCGGCGGGCTCCATCCTCGACATGGGGACGAAGGTCATGAACAAAGCCGCCGACATTCAGCCAACGATAACGATCCGGCCTGGAAAGAAGATGGGGATTTTCGTCCAGAAGGATGTTGTTTTCCCGTTCCCGTATTTCTGATGGCAGATGGATGGACAGAAAAAACCTCAGAAAACGAGATGGGCCTTGTGAGTAAAGGCGTCCCGGTCAATAGGGCCAAAGTATCGGGAATCGAAGCCGCGTTCGGGTTCGGAGATGAGCCAGTATTGGCTTGGCTGGAGAGTGAGCGGCGTCGGCGACGGTGATTTTCGCCATAGCCTCGCCATTCACGAACAGGAATCCGTCTTTGAGGGCAACAGAATCCCCGAGGAAGCGCGCGGCAGCGTGTTCGAGCGGTTTTACCGCGTGAACAAATCGAGGTCGAGAAAGACCGGCGGCACGGGCCTGGGGCTGGCGATCGTCAAACACACCGCCATGGCCTTCGGCGCGAAGATCACGCTCGAAAGCCGCCTGGGAGAGGGAACCAGGGTGACGGTGAGATTTTGAGGGTGTCATGAACGATACGAGTACGCGGCACTGTTTATGCGCCGGAGGCGGACGGAGTGCTGGATAAGTGAGTACTGAACGCGCGTACCCCTGCCCCTTTACGCGCTTTTGTTCCGGTCGATCGGCACGACCGCGAGCTTCTTCCCAATGACGCGAGGACTTTCACTACTGTTCCGATTCGCGGCGTGACACTGCCTTTTTCCATTCGCGCAATCACAGGTTGTTTCACTCCGCTCAGCTCCTCAAGTTTTTTCTGGCTGATGCCCTGCTCTTGACGCCGGATTTTCAAAATCGTTGTTTTATATTACAATAATTATGTTATGGGCCTCATTGGCGTTTGTTTTTGCGATGGAATTCGGACCTCCAAGCGTAAGCCCGCGTCGTTTCTTTTTGGCGATCGTTATTGATTTCAGTTAGTTGTATAATCTAGGGAGGGACAGTATGTGAAGACAACAAAAACGGTATCTGACGGCGTATGCGTAATTTCGCTCGACGGACGGCTCGACACTGTCACCGCGCCGCAGTTTCAACCCGAGTTGGACGCGGCGATCGTCGAACACAAAAACGTCACGCTGGATTTTTCGGGCGTGCCCTACGTTTCGAGCGCGGGGCTTAGAATACTGCTCGCGGGGCATAAACGCGCGGCGGCGGCGGGCGGTTTCATGAAGCTTGTCCACGTTTCGGGCGAAATCATGGAAGTGTTCGAAATGACAGGCTTCGCGGATATACTCGAAATAGAAGATCATAAACGGCAATGAAGGAACTTGAGGTCAATGCTGAGATAGAAAACCTCGACGCGGTTCTCGAATTTATCGGCGGCGAGATATCCGGTTTGCTGGCAAAAACGCGGAATAAGATATTGATAGCGGCTGAGGAAATTTTCGTCAATATAGCGCTGTACGCCTATAAATCGGGTATCGGTAAAGCGGTCATTCGCATTGCCGGCAATGGTGACACGACGATCGAGTTCGAGGACAGCGGCGTTCCGTACGATCCCCTGCAAAAGGATGACCCCGATATCACGCTCTCCGCCGAGGAGCGCGAAATTGGAGGACTGGGGATTTTTATGGCCAAATCCCTCATGGATGACATATCTTATCGCCGGGAGGGGAATAAGAATATTCTAACGATAAGGAAGGAAAGAGGAAAAGTGGAAGCATGACCGACAGATTCACCGCGCGAATTTTTCGGAGACTGTGGATTCCGGCCATCGTTTCCTCCGTCGGCTGGGCGGTGTCTGATATTGCCGACGCCGTCGTCGTAGGCCAGCGAATGGGCTCTGTAGGGCTCGCCGCGATTTCGCTGATTTTGCCGGTTTACATGATCAACTGCTTTCTGGCTCACGGTTTCGGAATAGGCGGTTCCGTCCGTTATTCCAAGTTGCTGGGCGACGGCAGGGTCAAGGACGCGGTTTTGAATTTCAACCGCGTCGCACGGGCAGTACTCGGCGTAAGCGTGCTTACCGCCGTTCTGGGAAATGTTTTCATGGAGGAATCGCTCCGAGCTCTCGGTACTGTTCCGGCGGACGGCGCGCTGTACGCCGCCACCAAAAGCTATCTCAGGATACTCGTAACGGCGGCGCCGCTCTTTTATCTGTCGAACCTGCTGAATTATTATCTGCGCAACGACGATAACGGAAAACTCGCCGGGATAGGCTCGGTCGCGGGGAATACGCTCGACATCGCCCTGAACGTGCTGTTCGTGCTGGTACTTGGAATGGGCACGGCCGGAGCGGCCCTTTCGACGGCCGCGGGACAGGCGCTCGCCATACTGATATACCTGCCGGGGCTTTTCGGAAAAGCGCACATTCTCCGGATAAAAAAAACCACATTCGCGCCCGGCTGCGCGTTTTCCGCGTTCCGGGAGGGAGCTTCCGGTTCGGCGCAGTATCTCTTCTCTCTCGTCTTTATCATGTTCAGCAACAATTATCTGATCCGCGCCGGGGGCGAAACGTCCGTCGCAGTGTTCGACATGTTGCAAAACGCCGCGTATCTGATATTGTATCTTTACGAGGGGACGATCCGTGCCATGCAGCCGCTCGTGAGCGCCTATCACGGCGAACGCTGGAGTGCGGGCGAACTTTCGGCATTGCGGCTGTCGTTCGTTTATGGATGCGCGGCGGGCATCGTTATGGCGTTCATCATCGCCGTCTTCGCCGGACAGACCTGCGCGCTCTTCGGCCTTGAGGACGAAGAGGCGATGACGATCGGAATTTCCGCGCTGAGGTTGTTTTGCGCGGGGTCGGTCTTTGCGGGGGTATCCCTCCTGTCGGCGGGATATTTTCAGTCCTGCGGCAGGGAACGATTGAGTTTCGTCATCTCGGCCATCCGCGGCTGCGTCGTCCTTCTGCCGGTGACCATGGCGCTCGCGCTCTGGGGCGCGGACATGTTTTGGCAGTTGTTTCTCGTGACGGAAGCCCTGTCTCTGCCCATATGGATGCTCTACGCCAAATTTCACGAACGCGCGAAGGATCAGTTCGACCCCTCCAGAATCTGGCACGGTTCCGTGCGCGGAAAGAACGAGGAAATCATCGCGATAAACGAAGGGGCGGAGGCGTTTTGCGAACATTGGGGCGCGGAGCCCCAACAGGCGTTCTACGTCACCATGAGCATAGAGGAACTCTGTCTTGCCATCATACAAAACGGATTTACCGATTCAAACGCCAGCGATTGCTATATAAAGATAACGATCGCGGCGGAGACAGACGGGACATTCACACTGCATATACGCGACAACGCCCGATATTTCAATCCGTTTTCCCTTCACACGAACAGGGCAAGCGAGGGCGGCGACTTCGACATGGACGCCATGGGCCTGAGCATTATCAAACAGAAAGCGAAGGACTTCTTTTACAGGCAGTACGGCGGGTTCAATTCCCTTGTGGTCAAAATATAGGAGGGCGTATGAAAATAGTTTATTTCGGCTCCGACGTGTTTTTGAAGGTTTTTCGGCATTTGCTGTTCAATCACGAGATACTCGCTCTCTACACCTATCGCAAAGAGGAGGATTATTTCTGCGAGAGAAATGTCGCCGAGCTGGCGCGCTTTCACCGGATACCCGTCTGCTACACGCGGATTACGGAAGAACGCGTGATGGAATATATCGACGAAATGGACTGCGAATTATTTTTCGTCGCGGAATACTGCCACAAGATTCCCGTGCCGGAGGATTTTCGTTTCAGGGGAGTGAATATCCACGCCTCGCTTCTCCCGTCCGGAAGAAGCTATTACCCGATAGAGTGCGCGATGGAGCGCGGCCTGGAAGAAACCGGCGTCACCATTCACAGGCTCACCCCGCAAATCGACAGAGGGGGTATTTTGGCACGGCGCCATTTTGCGATAGCGCCGGGCGAGGACAGCGTGGACGTCTATCTGAAATGCGCGGACGCGGCGTATGACATGACTCTGGAGGTCATGAGCGATTTTGATCGGTACTGGCACGAAGCCAGGCCGCAAACCGAGACGCTGCCCTATTGGAAGCGCCCAGAAGGCGGAGTGATGACGCTGCGCCACGATATGACGACAGCGGAGGCGAAGAGCGTTTACCGCAAGTACAACAATCTCACCGGCGTCGTGGTGAACGGCTTGTTGTTCAACGTCAATGACTTCGCGGCGGGTCTGTATAAAATCGGAACCGGCGACGAGGACATAATATTCGTCCGGGAGAGCAAGATACTGTACGGCGTAGCGGACGGGCATCTGAGGCTCTGCGTCAGTTCCGCCGGCAGGGAAAATATGAAATGAAGGCGAAATGGCGCGGAAAACTTCAACTGAAGTTCATTTTGGGGCTGATCCTCATGGCGCTCGTGCTGACCGCGGTCTTGGGCGCCGTCATAGCCCACGAATACCGCGGGAAAATGGAGGGTTATTACGTCAAGATCGCTTTTGACGAAGCGAAGATCGCCGCCGAAACGATCGACGGCGATAAAATCGCGGGATACGCCGCCACGCTGACGAAGGACGACTATTACGAAAATGTGAGGCAGATGCTTCTGAGGGTAAAGCGCACCGTGGGGCTCAAATATTTTTACGTCGTGATTCCGTATGAAGACCAGATGTTTTATATATGGGACGCCGGAGAGGAGGGCGAACAGGGCGTCTGCGACCTCGGCGACAGGGAGGATTATTACGGCGGCGGCCTGGAGCTGATGCGCGGCGCGTTTCTGAACCGTGACAGTGCGGAACACATTTTAATCACCAATAACGACGAATACGGTTATCTCGCGTCCGCATACGTCGCTATCATGGACTCGGACGGCAACCCCGCGGCGCTCTCGAGCGTCGACATATCCATGGACATGATCAACGAACGGATAAACGCCTTGATCTTCGCAATCGTCCTGATTACCGCAGGCGTTCTGCTGGTGTTCGTCGTAGGATATTTCTTAATAATCCAGCTCACCGTGTTGAAACCGATAAACACGCTCAACCGAGCGGCGAAAACAATTGTGAGCGAACGGATGGACGACCTCGCCGCGTTTTCCGTGAACGTCAGGACGGGCGATGAACTGGAGTCGCTCGCGGACGCGTTTACGCTCATGGCGCGCGAACT
>JAISYN010000040.1 GCA_031269915.1 Synergistaceae bacterium | reverse complement strand
CCTGTTTTTCGTCCCGGGAAAGCTTTGAGAGAGAAAGTTTTAGCTGGAAAAAAGAACAAAAAGAAGTAAGGACCCACATAACGTAAAGTATCGGGCGACGCCTATCGATGGAGCCGTGTAGATGGTTTTTCGCTTGATAGATGACCGAACTCAGAAGAGGTGAAAATATGGCGCGCGCAAAAAACGCCAAAGAGCAGAAAAAGCAGACTATCATTGTAGAAGTGCCTGTCGGAAGCGACTTGCCGGAAAGATTGGAGGACTTGTCAAAATATACGGGCTTGTCCTATTCCAACCTTCTCCAAAAATGGATCGTACAGGAAGAAACACTGGTCTCAATGTTTCAGCGCCGTGAAGAGGAGCTGCTAAAACGTTTCGAGACGCGACAGAGTGTTTCTCGACCTGAAAAACCCGCCGCGGATGTGGATAATACTTCGAGAACGGAAGAGAGTGACGAAAGTTATCGCCAGAAAGTGATTCAGAGAATCGAGGAACTGAAGGCTCAAGGGATGACGTTTTCCGAGATAGCTAAGCTGTTCAACACCGAGGGTTTCTCGACGGTCAGCGGAACCGGGAAATGGTACCCGTCGTCGGTTTCGCTGATACTCGGGACAAGGACAGCATAAGTAACGATCATAAATTTCGAAGAATCATAAATCGTTACTTATTTTCCTCTTTGAGTGCGAGAAGAGAAGATAATGCTGAGAAGTAAATCGATCCATGATCCTTGCTCACCCGATGATGGGATCAGAATATGTGTCATGCGGAGGATCAAAGATTCTTATCACTTCGATCTATGGCTCCAAGCTTTGTCTCCCAGTGCAGAGCTCTTGGACAGTTACAACTCTGGGCAGTTGGATTGGAATACTTACGTCCAGCGATTTAGCGAGGAAGTTTTGGAAAATCCGGGAAAGACGCCAGATTTTGAGTTCTTACAAAAATTGGTTTGCAAGGGTACGGTCACGTTGCTTTGCCATGAAAAAAGTGACGAAAAATGTCATCGTCGCTTACTGATAGAAAAAATTCAGAACAAATTTCAAGGAAATGAAATTTAAATCTCGCCTTAAACGCAGATCAGACTCCATCAACGGCCATCTTTGTGTAGGTTTGAACAGCGATTATAGTAAAATTCTTTATATAACTGAATCCCTTTTGACCGGAATTATGTGGCCTGGATAAGCAGGGCAGGATGTCAGAGGGCGTTGTCTTTGCTTTCGACCGCACTGCCGCGGCATCGAGCGACAGCGGCGATGGAACTCTCGAAATCGCTCATGCCGAAAACTTCCATAGTGACGGTACGAAGACATGGCTCGCCGGAAACGCGGTCGAAAAGCTTTTGCAAAAATCCACGCGGCAGACAGGCGAGACTTTCGTGATCCCCCTTGGCGTTGAAACCGTGAATATGGATGTTGCGGCATCTCGGCAGCCAGCGATCGAGAAAACTCCAGACGTCCAGACCAAAGTAAAGCAAATGGCCGGCGTCTATGCAGACGGACGTGCCTAACTCCTCTATTATCGGCGGTTCGACCTCGAAGACGGGGTGAATGTTCTCGATCGCGAGTTCGCGCGGCGATCTCAGTTCGCCGATGAGCGGAGCCAGAGCCTCCATCGTTCTGTCCAGATATCCGCGCGTTTCCTCCTCGCCGGGCAGCGGGATATGCAACGTCCAGCATATAGGCTCGAGTGTTGACGTCGCATCGACAACCCGAGCGAACGTAGCGGCGGACGCTCTCCTCACCGAAGGGTCGGCGTCGCCGAGCGTTATATTGCACGGTAAATGAACGGTGAAAGCCATGTCATGGTCCGCCGCTATGTTTGCCAGCAACGCGGCTTCTTCGGGGGACGGGATGTTGGAAATTTCGGGCGTGTCGAAAAGCACGAGCTGCATTTCGTCTATCCTGCAAGCGCCGGGCCTGCGCGCAAGCCACAGCAGGTTCTCCGCCAAACCGCTTTCTATGATGTAAGAAGTCGTTCCCAGCCTGAAACACCGGGCCGGTATCATCTCTCTCCGGGTTTGAAGAGGAGCCAGAGGAAAAAGGGAGCGCCCATGAAGCATATTATTATCCCGACCGGGATATCGGCCGGAGCCCAGAGCGTGCGGGCCGCGGTATCGCAGATCACCAGCGCCGCGCCTCCGATGGCGGCCGAACAGGGCGCGAGCGACCGATGCCTCGCCCCCACCAAACGCCTTGCGATATGCGGCGCTGTCAGGCCCAGGAACGCTATCGGCCCGCAATTTGCCACCACGAGCGCCACGGACAACGACATGCCCGCAAAGAGCAGGCGTTTCGTCATGCCGAGCGCGACGCCCCTGGTCGCGGCTATCTCGTCGCCGAACGTGATGAGATCGAGTTCGGCGGAACAGCATAGCGAGAGCGCCAGCGCCAGTATCAGCGGCGGAAACGCCCTCAGCCCCTCCCTCATTCCCACCGCGGTTATACCGCCCATCGTCCACGAGAGCAGCTTGTAGGTTTCGACAGCGCCGCCCGTGTACTGGAAGACCATTATGAGACTGGAAAAAAACGAACTTACGGCCACGCCGGCCAGCAGCAGCGATGCGTTGCCCGCGTTCCTCGACAGGCGCGAAAACAGGGATATTATCGCGATCGCGAGAAGCGAACCGGCGAAAGCGAAGGCCGGAATTACCATTTCACCGAACAGTTTCCGCCAGACTACCGCTTCGTAAAGATAGGAAACGCCCTGCGTACCCAGTATGCCGGCGGCAAATCCAAACCTGATGGCGACGGCCGCGCCGAACGCGGCGCCCGAAGAAACCCCCAGCAGCGACGGCTCGGCCAGTGGATTGCGGAACAACGCCTGAAAGACCATCCCGCATATGCCGAATGTCGCCCCCGCGCATAACGCCATTATCACGCGCGGAACGCGAAGCTGCCAGAAGATTTTGGCCTCGGCGGCGCTTCCCGCCGCGCCGAATATCTCGTCCGGGGATATCAGCCGCACCCCAATCCACGGAGCGGCCGCGGCAATCAGCAACGCCGCCGCGAAAAGGACAGCTGTCACCCTCCGCTCGCGGTGCGAAAATCTCATAAGACGGGTCTCTCCGGCGCCAGAATCCGGCGTCCTCCGGGAGTATCGGTTCCATAGCTTCGAAACGGCACGCCGAATATCTCCTTCAACCGGGCCTCTTCGAACAGGCCGGACGGAGGCCCCGCCCACACCAGCCGTCCCTCGGACATTGCGGCGACCGTGCCGGAGAGTTCCGCGGCGAGGTTTATGTCATGCGTCACGATGATCATGCTGACGCCTCGAAGCCTGTTTACCCCGGACATCATATCCATCGCCTCCATCTGATGCGCGTAATCCAGATACGTCGTCGGCTCATCCATCAGAATCGCGCTGGTACGCTGCGCAATGGCGGACGCTATCATCACCTTTTGACGCTCGCCTCCGGAGAGGCTCGAAATTCTTCGGCCGGCGAACGCGGCGATTTCGGTCATATCCATCGCTTCGGCGATCTCTCGCGCGTCGTCCGCTTCCGACGAAACTCCATGCCAGGGATACCGGGACATCTCCAGGAAATCGCGCACGGTATAGGGTACGTCGCCCGGAGAACCCTGGGGCACGTATGCCACGAGACGCGACCTGTCTCTCGCGGGTATGCCGGAGGCGCGTCTTCCGCAGATGTTTATCTCTCCCCCGTATCCCCCCGTGATTCCGGCTATGCACTTCAACAAGGTGCTTTTGCCGGCCCCGTTTCTGCCTATCACGCAAAAAAACTCACCCGGAGCCACATCGAAGGAGATGTCGCTCAGAATTCTTTTGCCGTCGATTTCCAGGGAAAGCCCCGATATTTTTATCCCGCCGTCCTTCATATTGACGAGCACGCGCCTCCGCTTATTCGCCGATCTCCCTCGCGCCTTCGTGAATCACCTTCGCGAAGGCTTCCAAAATGAGAGGGTATCTCGGACCCGCCCTGAGCGTAAAATCTCCGCGTATCACGGCCACGTTTCCATCCCGCGCGGCCCGCAGATCGCTCAGATTTTTCCACTGG
>JAISYN010000006.1 GCA_031269915.1 Synergistaceae bacterium | reverse complement strand
GCTAAGAAAGCGGCGGGTGAAAAACCGACCGCTGTTGATTTTTTATAACAATTTAATTTATTATATACCGTGCCGATCTTTGGGGGACCATCCCGCGATGTCCGTCAGCGAAACGAGGCTGAATGCCTCGGCGGAGGCGTTATTTTGCTGTGCGAATCAGGGCGTCCGGCTCCACTTCTTCGGGGTTTTCGCGGAAGAATCCCCGCAAAATTGTCTCTCGGTCGATCATTCCCACGAACATCTCGTTGCTGACGACGGGCGCGCATTTGACGTCTTTTCTGAAAAGCGCCACTAAAGCGTTTAAAACCGTTTCATTCTCATCGAAAACGAGGCAGTTTTTCGTCATATACTCGCGAACGGCATCGTATCCGACTCGCTTGACCTTCGCTCTGATTTTCACGACGGCGGGCATGAGAAAGTTCTCGTCCATATATCCCAAGTACCCCGGAATGATAGCGCGTAAAATGTCTTTCTCGCCGATGAAGCCGGCTACGCGTCCCGCGCTGTTTACAACCGGCAGTCCGCTCGTGTCGTGAAGCTCCATAATAGACATCGCCTCCAGAAGCCCGGTGTCCTCCGACAGAGCGGTCAAATCCCTCTGCATTATGTCTCCAACCAGCATTGTACCACCCCGTTATGCTTATATTTTATTGACGGTGACGTTTCCGAGCGTAGATTCGACGGCGGTCCTGCTCGGCAGGCCCTTTTGCGGGCTGCACACGGTCTGTATCACGCAGGACATGGCGAATTTTATTGAGTCATCTATACTCATGAGTTCCTGCCGGGCAACTATCAGACCGGCCATCAGCGCGTCTCCCGCCGCTCTGTATGTGCGAGGCTTGTCGAACGCCATCTCCGCGAGAAACATTCCTTTGGGGGTGCAAAACAGGTTGGTATTTTCGGAGTTGGAAGTCACTATCCAATCGACTCCCTCATCGAAGATTTTTTTCGAAACTATCACGAGATCGTCCAGACTCGAGAGGGGTATATTGCGCACGATATTGATGAATCTGTGGTCTATCTGAACCACCGTGGGCAGAGCCTCTATCGCGAGAGTAAGCTCGGGCCCGGCTGAATCCACGTAGACGGGGATGTTTTTCCTTTTTACCCTGTCTATCGTGTCGAAGAAAAAAGTATCCGGCAAGCCGGGAGGCAGGGAACCTCCCATATGAACCGCTGTCGCGCGCGGCAGCAGGTGTTCCAGTTTCCAGAAGAAACGTTTGAGAGCTTCGTCCGTGACTTCGGGGCCTTCTTCGGTGACGGCCGTCTCAGCGCCCTCGTGGCTGTCTCTTATAAACGTGTTGGTCCTGTTTTCGCCATTGATGTTGATGAAGTTGGTGGTGATGCCTCTTGAAAGGAGGTCGTCTCTGATATACCCTCCCACATGGCCCGCGAGGAAACCCATGGAAACGGAATCGTACCCCAGTTGTTTGAGGATTATCGACACGTTGATCCCACGGCCGCCCGGCGACCGAAGCACGCTTTTGGCGCGGTACCAACGCCCCAAACTGAACTCTTCCGTGACATAGGATTCGTCCATAGCGGGGTTGGGCGTGATGGTGATTATCATTTGGATGCCTCCCCGATAAAACTTTTTATATCCTCGACCGAAGATACGCCGGATACCCGTGATGCCTTGCCGTTCGCAATCTCGGCCATCGCCGGAAGTTTGTCCGCCCCAAGCCGTTCCCTGACTCGCGCGGCTCTGTAGACATCCGCGACCGTCAATTTTTCGAGGTTCCCGGCGGAGCGCGCCAACGCTACTTGATTTTCGTCCGCTCCGGATATCAGCAGGGCGTAAGAGTGCGGTTGGTCAAAGATGACGCGGTCGAGATATTCCATGTTGGTGATATATTCGTAGGCTGCCATCGCGGCGACCGCGCCGTCCGCCGCGGCCGTCACGACCTGTCTTAAGAATTTGAGGCGCACGTCGCCGGCGGCGAAAACGCCTTCGGATGAGGTCTCCATTTTGTCATCGGTGACAATCCAGCCCGCGTCCGTCCGTTTTATGGAACTGTTGCGGTCGAGGAAACTGATTTCCGGTTTCATGCCGACAAAAACGAATACCCCATCGACTGGAATATCCCTTCTCTCTCCGGTTTTGACATTTCTCACTGAGATGCGTTCGACCATGTCTTTTCCGGCTATTTCGTCCACCACGCAGTTCAGTACGGGTTCTATCCTGGGATTGTCGAGCGCTCTGCCTATTACGGATCTGTCGGCGCGGAATTCATCCCTGCGGTGAATTATATATACTTTTGACGCGAATTTCGTCAGGAACTCGGCTTCCTCGACCGCCGCGTTGCCGCCGCCGACGACTGCCACGGAGGCTCCCTCGTAAAAAGGCCCGTCGCATACCGCGCAGTAACTGACGCCGTGTCCGATGAAACTCTCTTCGCCCTTGCATCCAACGCGCGCGAACGATGTGCCTGTGGCTATTACTACGGCGGAGGCGGATATGGAACCCTTGTCGGTGGTGATGATTTTATCGCGTTCCGCCTCGCCCGTGTCGAGCGATACGACGCGAGACTCCCGAAATTCAGGGGCAAAGGCTTCCGTGTGCGAGCGCAGCGCGTTAGCCAATTCCATGCCGTCTATGTGTTTCAATCCGGGGTAATTTTCTATCTCGGCGGTCGAATTTATCATACCGCCGGCAAGTCCGGCCTCGAGAACGAGAGTATCCAGTCCAGCCCTGCGGGCGTATATGGCCGAAGAGAGCCCCGCGGGTCCTGCGCCTATTATGACAAGCTGGCGGTGTTCCATTAAATCACCCCACTATAAAATTTAGCGATTATTGCCTATATTCCAATATCTTTGTTTAAGGAAAGGCCGATTTATCGTTAGGGGCCTGAAGGGTGAAGATTTAAGTCCTTGCGGCGTCTGCATTCCCAAGCAACAAAATGACATTTGGACGCGTTAATCGGCGTTTCCTTAATTTAATATATTTTAGCCCTTTATTATAGCTTTCGCCATAGCATAAATCTTGCAATTCCACGATGATCCTTGAAAATTTGTTCCAATTTCATATTGTCCGCGATATACTGTCCAGCCGTTGCTATATGTTCTATCTGATCGCTCCCGCCGGTTTCCAGAAATAAAGGAGCGCCCAGCTTCATGAAAAATGGCAGGCGCGACAAGAGCATCTTTATCACTCGCAGCCCGTCCGGCCCTCCATTCAAAGCCTCACGCGGCTCGTGATCTTTGACCTGAGTTTCGAGGGTCTCGATCGCCGCTTCAGGTATGTAGGGCGGGTTTGAGATGATCATGTCCAGCGAGGCCGGGGCTATGGCCGCGGCTTCAGCCGGGTCGGCGCACTCTATGAATTTCACGCGATCGTCCACGCCGTGCAGCCGGGCGTTATGCTTTGCCACGTCGAGAGCGCCAGGGGACGAGTCCGCCGCGTACGCCTCGAAACCAGGGTTGCCGGCGAGCAGGGTTATCGCGATACAGCCGCTGCCTGTGCACCAATCCGCGAACACGCCATGTCCGATCCGCTCGAGGTAAGCGCCGGCGAGGCATGTCGCCGTTTCAGTCTCCGGTCTCGGAATCAGGGCTCTTTTGTCCACGAAGAAACCGCGGCCGCGGAATATGGCGTCGTTCAATATATAGGCGAGAGGTTCGCCCGCGGCGCGGCGTTTTCCGAATTCCACCGCGCGTTCAAGTTCCTCTCCGAGCAGTGCGCGTTCGGGGTGAGCGTGAAGCGACGCGCGCAAAACGCCAAGCGCGCCGCAGACGAGCCTGTCGGCCTCCAGCCCTGGCAGAGGGATACCGGCGAGAGCCATCATTTGGGTTAATCTGGCCCGCAGTGACGATACCCTCTCGTGTTCCGGCATTCCTTACGCCGCGAAGTTCTTCATTTTTTCGGCCTGATCCGCCATTGACAGCGCTTCAATCAACTCGTCTATATCCCCCTCGATTATCTGGTCGAGCTTGTGCAGAGTGAGCCCTATCCGGTGATCAGTCATCCTGTTCTGAGGAAAATTGTAAGTGCGGATGCGTTCAGACCTGTCGCCGGAGCCGACCTGCCCCTTGCGCTCGGCAGCCATTGCGTTCTGCTGTTTGCGAAGTTCCGCGTCGTAAAGTTTTGTCCGCAGAAACTGCATGGCTTTAGCCCTGTTTTTTATCTGTGAACGCTCATCCTGGCAGGTCACTACCACGCCTGTCGGCAGGTGAGTGATTCTGACGGCGGAGTCCGTCATGTTGACGTGCTGGCCGCCGGCGCCGCCTGAGCGGTATGTGTCTATTTTCAAATCCTCGGGCCTGATATCCACGTCGACGTCCCCGGCTTCCGGCAGCACCGCCACGGTGGCGGCGGACGTATGCACTCTGCCGCTCGATTCCGTTGCCGGTACGCGCTGCACGCGGTGAACGCCGCTCTCGTATTTCAGCTTGCTGTACGCGCCGTTTGCCTCGATGCGGAACACTATTTCCTTGTATCCTCCGATTCCCGTCTCGTTCGCATCGAGGATTTCGACGCGCCATCGTTTTATTTCGGCGTACCGCGTGTACATTCTGAACAGATCCGCGGCGAAAAGGGCCGCTTCCTCGCCTCCGGTACCGCCGCGTATCTCTATCACTACATTTCTGTCGTCGTCTTTGTCGCGGGGCAGAAGGAGAACATGTATCCTGCGCTCTATGCCGGGTTTGAGTTCCTCGAGTTTCGACAGTTCCTCGCGTACCATCTCGCGCATCGCTTCGTCGGATTCGTCCGCCAGCATCTGGCGGGACTCGGTTATCTCGTGCAAGACGCGTTTGTATTCGTCGAATACCTCCATGATCGGTTCCAGCTCCACATGTTTTTTGCCAAGTACCTGCATTTCCGCCGGGTTCGACGCTACCGCCGGGTCGGACATGCGGGTTTCTATATCCCTGTAAGCCTGTTCCACTTCCTCAAGCTTGTTCCAAAATTCCATCTTTTTTAATTTTCTCCTCTTTGACAGCGTTCAGTACCGGGTTTGGATCGAGCGCGACCTCGAGTGATTTTATGGCGACTTCCAGCATCGACCGGTCCGGTTCCCTGGTGGTGAGATATTGCAGAGAAAGAGCCGGCATTACGAGGTATTTGCCCCATGAGCCGGATTTCGCGGCGCTTTTTATCACCTCGTACGATATGCCTATGACCAGCGGGAGAAGGACTATTCTCGCTAAAATTCTCTCCCATATAGGCCCGCGCCCGAAAAACGAAAAAACGAATATGCTCGTGACGACGGCCACTATGATGAAAGACGTGCCGCATCTCCTGTGAATGCGCGAACAAGCCGCCACGCTTTCTGTGTCGAGAGGGACTCCGTTTTCGTAGGCGTTTATGGTTTTGTGCTCGGCGCCGTGGTACGAGAAGACGCGTTTTACATCCTTCCACAGGCCCACGGCCGCGATGTAGCTTATGAATACCAGGCCTCTCGCCGCTCCCTCTAACACGTTTTTGGCCGCTCCGCCATACCCGAAGCGGGAGGCCGTTAAGTCGGACAGCCAGAGGGGGAGGGCGACGAACAGTCCTCCGACCATCAAAACGGCGAACAGCACAGTGAAAGCCATCTCCGCCGCGGTGAAATTTTCTTCCTCTCCAAGCGCCTGTTCGGCGGAAATGGACAGCGCGCGAAACCCTATCCTCATCATCTCGGCCATCGACGCGAAACCGCGGATCACGGGCCACTTCCATGCGCCTTTCTTCAGCCATTTCGATTCGAGCCAGGCGCCGCTCCACAGGGAACCGTCCGGTTTGCGGACCACCAATCCCCAATGCCGCGGTCCCTTCATGAGCACGCCCTCTATGACGGCCTGTCCGCCCACTGGAATGTCGCGCCCCGGCTCGCCGTCGCCCTGTTCCATAAGCGAACGGACGAGATTTATGAAAATTGCCGGCAGACCGAATATTCTGTTCATCTGTCCTCCAGTACTTCCTTTAAATTTTCGTAAGGCCGCCCGCAGGGATTTTTTTCTCGGCAGAGGCTCGATACGCAGGGCGGCCCAGCGGTGTCGAAAAGTTCCGGCGCGGCATCCAGAGCGATAGAGAGCATTTTTCGCGCGGCCAGGCGTATCTCCCACTGCGCCCTGCGGCATAGCCTGAGTTCGAAGAAGTGACGCATCTCCCGCGCGTTCATCGTGACCATGATGCTGGTCTCCCATCCGTGCGGAAGGATAAAGCGGGCGTCCTCCCTCGGCGCTCCGAGCGATATCATGCGTTCGTACGCGGCGTACGCCTCCCGCGCCGACGATTCGAAAACGGCCTTCGCCTCGGGATTGGCGCTTATTCCGGGAGGAACGACATATTTGGGCGTTCCCATGGTCACATATCTCTGGCTCTGCTGGGAATAGCTCGCTACGCGGTGACGGACGAGCTGGTGAGTCATCACGCGGCTTGCCCCCTCTATCGCGTATGTGAAAGAAACGTGCTCGAACGGGGACATATGCCCGGATTCGCGGAGCATACGAATGAAGCGGCGTATCTCTTTTTCATCCAGCCCGTCGAATAATTCCATCGCCGAAGACGCGCTGTAACATAACTTCGCCGCCGCCGCGACCACGCGCGCCGGTTCGGGGGTGCGGGATATCAGTTTGACACTCAGGGCCATCGAACGCCTCCGTCCATCGCTCGGCATAATCCAACGCGCGTATTATATAGGATACGGCTGTTTTTTTGTGCCGTACTCGTTTCGAAACGGGGCCTCCGGAGGCCGGTCTGGCAATATCCGCGCCGAGGGAGACAAAAAAATCCTTTATATCCCGAGGATCGTGATATAAAGGATTTCAGCAAGCGCTGATTGAACCCGTGCTCCGCGCCGCCCCGGAATTCGAAAAACTATTCTGTGTCGTCCGATTTTCTCTGGCCGTAGTTGACCCCCGCGTACTTCTGGCGGAATTTCTCCAGACGGCCCGCCTCTACGACGCGGCCCTTCCTCCCTGTATAGTACGGGTGACACGCGTTGCATACGGTCAGTTTCATCTCCGGCTGAATGGAACGGGTGACGAAAGAATTGCCGCAGGCGCATGTGACTTTACAGTCTTCATAATGCGGATGTATATTTTTTTTCATCGGTTACACCTCCAATTCCACCGCGCGCTCTTCGAAATAACGGGGAACATTATATTACCCCTCGGCCGAAACCGCAAGGGCGCGGCGGCAATTATGCTTATTTCCCGGGCAAACACTTATCGTGGGCCTATGAATTTATCTCCGTTCATGTGTATCATATGTTCCGGCCATTCGGCTATCCATACCTCAGTTTCCCAAGCCAAAGAATCAGCGAAAGACTTGAACGTCTTGAAGTCCAAGAA
>JAISYN010000316.1 GCA_031269915.1 Synergistaceae bacterium | reverse complement strand
TTCCCTCAGGATTCCTGCGGCCTTCTCGCCCAAATTCGCGAGCGCGCCGCCGCGAACAGGCTCCATAATCACCACAGGTATACCGCGGAGGACGATGGATTCGTACTGACTCTTCGCGTCGAGCGTATCCCAGTCTATGTAATTCAGTTGTATCTGGGCGAAGTCCCACTCCCGGCTATCCAGCACTTTCTCCAGATGCGCGGGGCTGTCGTGCACTGAAAACCCGAGATGCCTTATGAAACCGTCGTCCTTCTTCTTCCTCAGGAACTCGTACACGCCGTATTCCAACGACATATCGTACGTATCTCCCCCTATGTTGTGCAGAAGATAGAAGTCAAAATAATCCACGCGGCATTTTCTGAGCTGCTCCGAGAAAATACGTTCCAGATCGCTGGAAGATTCCAACAGCCACACCGGCATTTTCGTGGCAAGGCAGTATTTGTCGCGAGGGTACTTCGACAGCGCGTACCCGGCAAAATTTTCGCTCTCGCCCTCGTGATACACCCAGGCGGTGTCGAAGTAATTGACGCCCATGTCGATGGCGCGTTCTACCATGCTCTCAGCCGTCTTGTAATCGACGTCGCTGGCGTTCTTTGATTTGAGCGGCAGTCTCATCAGCCCAAAACCGAGCAGAGAAATATTCCGCCCGATATTCCTGAAATTTCTGATCTCCAAAGCAATCCCCCCTTGTGGTTCTCAAAATAACCAAAACCATGCAAACTTCCCAGGACGATCTAAAAACGTCCCAGTATATTGTACATGAATTCTTCCATATCGTTTCGCGAACGTTCCGCATATACCGCGCAGCGTTCGGGTTTCGAAAGCTTTTTGGCGGAGAATTTCAGCTTCGGGAAGATGCCCAGATTAGTGTTCATCGGCTGGAATGTCGAAGGCTCTGCTTCCTTCAGATACCGGAGCAGCGATCCTATCGCTGTAGCCGTCGGAAATTCAGGCAGCTCGCGCCCCAGCAGAACGGAATGCATGTATAACGCCGCCGCAAGACCCATTGCCGTACTCTCAACGTAACCCTCGACTCCGGTTATCTGGCCGGCGAGAAACAAATCAGGGCGCAACGCAATTCCGCCGCAAGCGGGGCGCAGATATCCATCAAGAACCGCGGGAGCGCATACGAAGGAATTTCTGTGCATTACGCCGCGCCGCGCGAATTCCGCATTTTCAAGCGCCGGGATCATGCGGAACACCCTGTCCTGCTCCGGCCATTTCAGATTCGTCTGGAAACCGACCATGTTATAGAGCGTCCCCTCCGCGTTGTCCCTTCGCAGCTGGACGACGGCGTAAGGTTCCCTCCCAGTCGCAGGATCGGCCAGGCCTACGGGCCGCATGGGGCCAAAGCGCATTGTGTCCATTCCGCGTTCCGCCATAACCTCTATCGGCAGACAACCCTCGAAATACCTCGCGCGTTCGTCGTATTTATTGGCAACCGCCCTCTCCGCCGTAACAAGAGCGCCGCGAAAAGCTTCGTACCTCTCTCTGTCCATGGGACAGTTGACGTAATCCCCGCCCCCGACGCCATATCTGTCGGCGCAATACGCCTGGCTCATGTCGACTGATTCCAGCGTCACTATAGGAGCCGCGGCATCAAAAAAAGACAGCCGCGCACCTGTTATCTCTCCCGCGGCTTCCGCGATTTTGCCCGACATCAGCGGGCCCGCCGCTATTATCGACGCGCCCCGCGGTATCTCCGTCGCTTCCTCGCGAATGATTTTTATGTTTCCGTTGGTCTCTATCGCATCTGTGACGAAGGTTGAAAATATATCCCTGTCCACTGCCAGCGCTTTGCCCGCCGGTATTTTAGCGCGGTCCGCGCATTCGATAACAAGACTGCCCAACATCCGCAGTTCCTGCTTCAGTATTCCGGCCGGGCTGGACGCTGAATTCGCTCCGAGGGAATTGCTGCAGACCAGCTCCGCTAATCTGCCGGTGGTATGCGCGGGAGTGTTTTTGTACGGCCTCATCTCATACAGGGTCACTCCAACACCCCGCGAGGCGAGCTGAAAAGCGGCCTCGCTGCCAGCGAGCCCTCCGCCTATTATCGTCGCGTGTAAATCCGCCACTGCGCTCGGCCCGCGCGTCAAACGCTCACTGCGCTATCGTCGGTTTCCGCGCCGCTGTCGTCGTAAATGGTCTCGTCCCCGCCGTTTTCATCCGTCATTTTCTTCGGCGCGACCGGCTTCTTCCAGCTCACATAATCGCATTCGGGATACCTGCTGCACCCGTAAAAAGACCTGCCCTTCGCCTTTCCTTTGCCCACCTTGCGGCGGATCAGCTCTCCCGCGCCGCATTTCGGGCACTTGACTCCGGTGGTCTTTACAATGTTGCGCGTATATTTGCACCCGGGGTAACCGGAACACGCGATAAACTCGCCGAAACGCCCATTTTTTATCACTAGCGGATATCCGCACTCGGGGCAGTTCTCTCCAACGGGTACCGCCTCTATTTTCATTCTTTCCGCGGTAGCCGAAACTTCATCCAGAACCGGCTTGAAACCGCTCCAAAAGTTGCGGACTATGTCAACCCAGTTTTCCGTACCGGACTCGACGGAGTCCAGCTCGTTTTCCATCTGCGCGGTAAAGGCGGTATTGATGAGTTCTGGAAAATATTTTACGAGAAAAACGCTGACGACCCGGCCTAGTTTAGTCGGAGTCAGTTTTCTGTCCTCCTCACGGACGACGTAACCGCGATCTGCAAGCGTTTCTATGATGGACGCATAAGTCGACGGACGGCCTATCCCTTTTTCTTCCAGTACCTTGACCAAACCTGCGTCAGTATACCGAGACGGCGGCTGCGTGAACTTTTGTTCGCGTTTTATGCCATTCAGTTCAAGGATTTCTCCGACTTCCGCCTGAGGTACGATCGTGTCCTTGACGCCCAAAGGCCATATTCTGCCCCAACCGTCGAAGAGCACCGTCATTCCGTCCTGTTTCATACCGTATATCCCGGCGGACGCCTCCACCGTGGTGCGCGCCACTTTCGCGGGCGACATCTGGCTCGATATGAATCTTCTCCATATCAGATCATACACTTTGAACTGATCTGACGTGATGTAGTGTTTCAGCGATTCAGGGGTGAGCGACGGATCGGTCGCTCTTATAGCCTCATGAGCGTCTTGCGTCCGCCCCTTGGAAGTAAAGATATTCGGTTTTTCCGGCAGGTATTCCTCGCCTATATTCCCGGCGATGAATTTTCTGGACGCGTCGATAGCCTCGGGAGCCAATCGGAGGCTGTCGGTACGCATGTACGTGATCAGACCTGTCGGACCGCGTCCCGGTATCTCGATCCCCTCGTAAAGAGCCTGCGCCACTCTCATAGTTCTTCTGGGCGAGAACCCGAGCCTGCGCGAGGCTTCCTGCTGCAGGACGCTCGTCTTGAAAGGCGGCAGCGAAGGACGTTTGGTCTCCTTCACTTTGAAGGCGTCGACTATTATCTGATTTTTCCCGATGACTTCCTCGGCTTCCAGCGACTGAGCGAGATTTTCAGGCACGAATTTTTTGCCGTTTTTCTTATCCACCCGCATCGTATAGAGCCTGCCGCCTGACGAGGCATTCACGTCGAGCAGCCAATATTCCTCGGGTACAAATGCCTCTATTTCGTCCTCTCGCTCGCAGACTATCCTAAGAGCCACCGACTGCACACGTCCGGCCGACAAGCCCCGCTGGAGCTTGTACCACAGCAGCGGGCTGAGGTTATAACCCACAAGCCGGTCGAGTATACGGCGCGACTGCTGGGCATCCACCAGATTCATGTCGATGTGGTCGGGATTGGCGACAGCGCTTTTCACGCCGTGTTCCGTTATCTCCTGCATTCTTATACGGCAGTCGGAGGCGGGATCGATGTCGAGCAGCTTGGCCAAGTGCCACGCTATGGCCTCTCCTTCCCGATCCGGGTCGGATGCCAGAAGTATGCGAGAACTGGCGTCAGAAGCCGCCTTTAGAGACTTTATCAGGTCTCCTTTGCCTCTCACGTTGATATATTCGGGTTCAAAATCATTGTCCACGTCGACGGCTATTCTGCCTTTCGGAAGGTCGCGTACGTGCCCGATGCTGGCGGCTACATGATAGGAACGGCCGAGAATTTTTTCAAGCGTATGCGCCTTGGCGGGAGATTCGACTATGACGAGAGTTTTGCCGGAAGCCGCGACAGCCGCCGCGGCAGTCGATTGTTTTTTATGCGCGGGCTTCGAACCGTCTTTCGGTGTTATGGCCCTTTTGGCGGAGGCCTTGCCGGTTACAGCCTTTGCTTTTGAAGTTCGTTTCGCCGTCGTTTTTGTTTTCGCCTTTTTACCGTGCGCTTCCTTTTCGCCGCCATCGGACGACGCCTTCGCGCTCATTTTCTTTGCCAATTCGCGTCCCCTCAGCAATACCGCCCGGCGTTCCCCTCTCCGTCCCGTTCCGGGCCGAGCAGGGAAATACCCTCGTATTCAGAAATTTTTTCCATGAGCAGAGAAAGGGTTCCCGCGTCGACAAGACATTGGTTCAGGCGCGAAACCACTACCGCGTGAAGCAGCGTCTTTTCTATAACCTCGGGCGTACAATAACCATCATTGAGGCATTTGTATATCAGTTCAACCGCCCCGAAGGAAAGAGCCTCGCTCTCCTCCTTCGATAATACTCTGGTACTCATGGCCTCAACCTCTTTTCCGTCAGTCGCATACGCTGTAACGTCCCGGACCTATCATGGCGACCAAACCGCGCAGGGACATCACGGATATTATTTTAAATACTTCAGCGGCGCTCATTTTAGCTTCACCAGCCAGGTTGTCAATAGTATTGCCTCCGTGAATCGAAAGCAGCGACAAAATTTTTTTCTCGTCGCCGGATAAAGATTGCAGGTTTTTACGGTCCTGGCCCGGCGTGTCGTCGTCGAACAGCGTCCGTTCCGCATATCGCTGTTCCGTGCCGAAAAACGAATCGAAATCGATCAACGGCGTCGCGCCGTCAAAAATGAGCCGGTTCGACCCGCCGCACCTTTCGTCGTCTATCCGCCCGGGGACGACCCACACTTCCCGCCCCTCTTCCGCCGCGAGGTTCGCCGTTATCATCGCGCCGCTCTTGTAAGGGGCCTCTACCAACACCACCCTCGAAACGAGTCCAACGATTATTCTGTTGCGCCTTGGGAATCGCCATCTTTCGCCCTTCGATCCGATGCAGTATTCGGTTAAAAGGGCTCCTTTCTCCTGTATGCGCTCGAAGAGTTCTCTGTGTTCCGGCGGATACACTGTGTCGATCCCGGTTCCGAGAACAGCGGCGGTCACTCCCCCGGCGTCGAGGCTGCCGCAGTGTGAAGCGCCGTCGACGCCTTTAGCGCCTCCGCTGATTACGTTCCATCCTTGAGCGGCCGCTCTGGCGCCGATCTCTTTTGCCGTCTTGATCGCATACGAGCTGCACCTGCGCGTGCCTACCACAGCAATGGTTTTGACGCATATCTGCGGCATGGGGCCTTTTACGTACAGCAGCATCGGAGCGGCGCGTATTTTCAGCAGCGCCGGAGGAAAATCGGCGTCGTGGAACGTGACTATTCTGACGCCCAGGCGCTCGCAAGCGTCAAGTTCACGATCTATCCATCCCGACGACAGCGCTTTTGCCATCGCGGCAATGTTGTACTCGGTTATTTTCAGTTTCTCCCATAAAGAAACTCCCTCGTCTATAAATGCCTCCGGAGGAAGCCTCATTTCCTCAAAATGTTCCCACATTCTCACGTCGTAATGCGCGCATCTGTTGAGCAGTAAAATCGAACGCAGCACCTTCCGTCTACCTCCTCCAGGAAGCGCCGCCAAAGACAGCGTCCTCACGATAAGACATGCTCTCCGAGATATGCCGGACGGAAATTTTTTCCGTTCCATCGAGATCCGCCACAGTTCGGGCGACGCGCAATATTCGTGAGTATCCCCGGCCGGACAGCCTGATATTTTTCATTGTTTCCGCAAGAAAAGGCCTGACATCGCTCTCCAATTTCAAATTGCGTTTCAGGATTTTCTCGGGCAGTTCCGCGTTGCACTGATAACCCAAATCACGCCACCGTTCATATTGCATCCTGCGCGCAGCCTCGACCCTGTTCCGGACTACGGAACTCGTCTCGCCGCAGTCGCTTTCCAGCGATACAAGTTCCTCGGGGCTGAGCCGCGGTACCGCCACATGCAGATCTATCCTGTCGAGGATCGGGCCGGACAGTTTTCTTCCATATCTGTCGAGTTCTCCTTGCGAACATTTGCACGGTTCGACCGGATCCCCGCTGAATCCGCAAGGACATGGATTACAGGCCGTTATAAGCAGAACGCGCGCAGGATACGCCACGCTGCCTGCCGCCCGACTGACCGTAATCGTGCCATCTTCCAAAGGCTGGCGAAGGCTCTCAAGAACGTCGCGTGAGAACTCGGGGAATTCGTCAAGGAAAAGGACCCCCCTGTTTGCGAGCGATACCTCGCCGGGCCGCATCGAGGCTCCCCCGCCACAGATAGCGACAGAACTGGCCGTATGATGGGCGGAACGGAAAGGGCGGCTCCGTCCCCGCTCGAACGGCAAACCCGCCGAACTGCGAACCAACAGGACTTCCATCATCTCCTCGTCCGACAGCGGAGGCAGAATGCCTTTCAGCGCACGAGCCAGAAGCGTCTTCCCAGAACCGGGAGAACCGGTCATAAGCAGATTGTGGTGCCCGGCGGCGGCTATTTCAAGCGCCCGTTTCGCCGCGAACTGGCCCTTTATGTCGCTGAAATCCACGTCGACGATAAATTCCTCGTCCTCAGGAAATCTGTGTTCGACCTTCGATATAAGTTTTTCGCCTCTGAGATGCAGCATAAGGTCGAGCAGCGTATCCACCGCGTAAGCCTCCACTCCGTCCACTAAGGCGACTTCCGACTCGTTGCCCCTTGGGACGAAAAGAGGCATTTTCAGTTCCCGGGCCAGCACGGCGGCAGGCACGGCGCCGCGTACCCAGCGCAGCCTTCCGTCGAGCGCGAGTTCGCCCATGAAAATCGCGTTCCCGTTCACATCGACTTTTCCAGCCGCTCTGGCCAAGCCTACGGCCATCGCGAGATCCAGCAGCGCTCCCTCTTTTAGCAGATCTGCCGGGGCCAAATTTATGGCTATGCGTCCCTTCAGAGTGACGCCTATAACGCGCAGCGCGGCCCGCACCCGTTCGCGCGCCTCTTTTACGGCGGTATCGGGAAGCCCCACTACCGTTATCGAAAAGAGCCCTCCGGTTATTTCGACCTCCACCTCCACGGCAAGCGCCTGAGTGCCCCTTACAGATATTCCGCAAATCCCCTTCATCTCATATAACCGCCTTCCATGCCCATGGTGACGTCGCTGAACAGCTCCACACGCGAGTTCCCAGAAGCGTCAACAGTAACTGCCGCCACGTCTATACGCCAATTGCCTCGGTAAGCCGTGCGTTCCACATATATCCTGGCGCTTTTCAGCAGATGTCTGATTTTCCGGGGACCAACCGTGGTTTCGGACGGAGACAGTTTTCCTATTCTTCGGGAACGGACTTCCACTATCACGAGTTCGTTCCCGTCCATAGCTATTATATCCAGTTCACCTCTCCCGGCGCGGACATTTCTGTCAAGTATCCTCCAACCGAGGCGTCCCAGATAAGCGGCGGCAAGCCGTTCTCCATCCCAGCCAAATTCCAGATGATTCACAGAGCGCCGCCCTGCTTGTCTACGTCGTACAGAAAGGCCAGTATCTTCGCAATCGCCTGGTACAGCTCTACCGGAATTTCATCCCCAAGTTCCATCATCATCAGCGCACTAACCAGCGCGGCGTCCTCTATTATCGGAACTTCCGCTTCGAAAGCGGTTTCGACTATCCTCTCGGCGGTCCGCCCGCGCCCCAGGGCAGTCACCCTGGGAAGCGCGTCCCTCTCCTCGTCGTACCGCACGGCCGCGGCCTGTTTCACTCTATCTGCCACTCGTCATATCTCCATATCGAGGCCGTACCGCTTCTCCGGCTCCGAAACGCCGCGGACTAGAGAACCCGTTCCCAGATATTGCAGAATCAGTGGTATCGTTTCCAGTTCCCGTCTCAATTTTGGAAGTGAATTTTGCACCGGCTCTACTTTCGACTCATCCTTCAGCCTGATATTCGCGGAAAGAGCTTTCCCGTTGGTCATGACTTCGCCGCGCGTCGGTCCAAGAAACCGCCCTTCAAATTCAAAAGTGCTGCGCCACACGCCGCGTTCGTCGATCCTTTCGCGGGAAAATGCCACGCGCGCTCTCACAGGTTCCCCATCGTCATTTACCGGCCACCATGCCGGAGCCAAAAGAGACGCCGGATCGAAACCATGTCTGGCCGGACGTCCCGCCAGCGCGTGAGCGTCCAGGAATCGGCCGACTTCTTCATCTTTCCCGTCGAAAAACGACGCCGCCAGCTCTTTAAGAGACGCGAATTTTTCACGGCGCAGACGTCTGCTGATTTTTTTCCATATTAGCGCCGTCTCTTCGGGCGAGAGCCCCATGTACCACATCAGCAGCGATATGTTATGTTCCGTCATTTCGGCTCCCCTCGCCCACAATTCCGCTACTGCCCCAAGTTTGGAATTTTCACCGCCGTTTTTCATCCACTGGCGTCTCAGGGCGCTTACGCTTTCGTCGTCGACCGGCAACCCCCTGCTAAGAAGCGCAAGCGCCACCCCGTAATCTTTTCCCGTGAAGCGGGCCAGCACCATCATATCGGCCTGGCGCAGGCGAAGGACGGGAGGCGACGCGGAAGCGTCCCAGACCGCTCGAAACCTTTGTCCTACGAACAGCGGAATAGTGGAGCGGGCGTTCATCATCTGAACGCCTATTCTGACCTGATAAATGTCTCCTTCTTTCGTTGCGACGAGACCTTCCACAAGAGAACCGTCGGCAATGCCATAAGCGGACGGAGGCGCTGAAGGCCGTGATACTGGCGCGCCGTCCCCACCGGACGGGCGAACGCCGCCCGTGCCGTGAGCGCCGGGATCTATCATGCCACTTGGCAATCCGCTGACCGCAGCCAACGTTATTCACCGGGGAAGAGAGTTTTTTGCCGCGTTTCCCGCTCTTTTCCCGTTTTATCCTTGTACTGTCCGCCGAATGTCTTTCGGTGTACCGACGAAGGGCCCAACATATCCAGCATATATCTGTGCGAAGCTGTGGGATAGCCCTTGTGAGATGCAAACCCATAATCGGGAAACTGCCTGTGCAGCGCGATCATGACCGTATCCCGCAGCACCTTTGCCGCTACGGACGCCGCCATTACCGAGGGAACGAGTCCGTCGGCCTTTGGAATGGCCCGTTGACATTCGCAGGGTATTCCCGGAATGTACGAATTTCCGTCGACCACTATCAGGTTGGGGCGAACCGCGAGACGCGCGACGGCGCGCTCCATCGCCCACAGCGTGGCCTTAAGGATGTTTGTACGGTCTATCCTGACATTGGAGGCGGCCTGAGCGGCCCACGCCACTCCAAGTTCATTCATTCTGGCAAAAAGACGTTCTCTTGCCGGCGCGGATAATTTTTTCGAGTCGTTCAGCCCTTCTGAGAGCAGGACGCGGAAGTGGGAGGGCAACAGAACAACCGCGGCCGCTATCACCGGGCCCGCTATCGGCCCGCGCCCGGCTTCGTCGACTCCGGCGACTATCACTGGTTTAGCCTCGAAATTATCGGCGAATCGGGGCTTTCGAGGCTGAACCGTCCAAGCTTTCCGGAAGCCAGCGCTTCTATGAAAGCGCGGCCGGCCGCGGCGAGATCCGTCTCCCCACCTGAAAGCAGCTTTCCGAGCCTGACGCCTACTCGCTCCAATATCTCCCGAGGCGTTCCGTCCGAGTTCACATTCCATACCGACATTACTCCGGACGCGAAGCCTTTGAACTGCATGAAATCGATGCACTCGCAGGCAATTTCGTCCCATGAGCCTATAACATCTCCCCTGCTGGAGGACAGCCATGCCATCATCCTGTGGACAGAGGCATCCGCGTGCGGATCGAGTATCCCGGGAGAGTCCGCCACTATGCAACCCGGCCCCCTGAACCACGAGATGCCTTTTGTCACGCCGGGCACGCCGCCGACCGGGGTCGCCCTGCGGCCGACGAGCCTATTCAAGAGCGTGGATTTGCCGACGTTCGGAGTGCCAACCACCGCGACCCTGGTATCGCGATAAATTTTTTTAGCGGACGTCGATGGGGAGAGGGCGGATATGGATCTTTTCAGCGACTCCGGCAAATTTCTGCGAAGGTCGAACGCCCACGCACGACGTCCCAGGTTTTTAAAACAGCTGACCCACCTCGAGGTGATCTCGGCGTTGGAGAGGTCCGCCTTCGACATAATTGTCCATACCGGGAGCGCCGCGGGAAAATCATCGGACACAGGGGACATTGTGAGCATCGGCGCCCTAGCGTCGCGTACTTCAAGGATCAGGTCCAGAGAGTCGCACAGCGCCGTCAACTGCCGGCGCCCCTTTGCCATATGGCCTGGAAACCATACCGTCCTGCCCACCGGTTAATTAAGCCGTCCCATCCTGCTGAGCGGCCAATATCTGAATACAGCCGGACCGCGTATGAAATCCGCCTTGACATATCCCCAGAAACGGCTGTCCTGCGAATTCGCCCTGTTGTCGCCAAGGCAGAAATAACTCTTCGACGGAACGACCTCGGCCGGCATGGTGAAGTTATCGGGATATTGCACGTAAGGCTCGGCAATCTCTCTATCGTTGATGAATACCCGCCCGCCTATTATCTCGACCTTGTCTCCGGGCACGCCTATTACCCTCTTGACGAAATCCCGCCTCGGGTCGACGGGAAACTTGAAAACGATTATCTGTCCGCGCTTGGGATATATCTTCGGAAGGCTGTACCAGAATTTTACGACCATCACCCTATCTCCGGGCTCAAGTTCTGGAAGCATCGAACCGCTCGGAATCCAGAAAGCTTGAATGACAAAAGTTCGTATCAACAAAGCAAGCACGATGGCATATACGACCGTCTCGATGACATCACGCCACCATGGCTTTGGTACAGGCATTTTCAAAAACCCCCTTCATGTCGACCGACACGCAACAGTTTATACCCCTCAGCGCAAGGGTACAAGCCCCTTTTGATTTAAAATCAGCGATACAATATTTATTTTTAAGGGATGCCGTCAGGGCAAAACAAAGCGGAAATATAAGACAGGCCGTCAAACAGCCGTGTTTTTTCCATTAACTGGGGCATGCGGCGATCTGCCCGCACGATTGAAGAGGAAAACCCCTGACAAAATCACGGCTCCCCCAATCAGCGTGCCTGAATCCGGCAGCTCGCCGGCTATCACGAAGCCCATGACGGCCGCGAGCAGTGGTGTAAGAAACATGTAATTACTTGCGGAAGAGGTATGCGGAGCGCGCTCGATCGCCATGGACCACGCGACGTATGATACAGCGCTCGAGAATATCCCGAGCAACGCCACGTAAAACAGATACTTGACGTCGGCGTTCCTTGTTTCTTCAATGGCCCCTTTCATAAAAACGGAAAGCATGGCAGTTCCGGTGAATATACTGTATACCGATACTTGAAGCCCAGTGTATATCTTGGTCAGTTTGCGCTGCAGCAGATTGAACACGCTCAGAAGGGAAGCTGCGAGCAGAAGCCAAAAAATGCCAATGCCGATGCTGAAACTTCCGTTCCTGACGTTAAGTATCATGATTCCCATGAATTCGGCGGCTATGGCAAACCATTGCGCGGATACCAGCTTCTCGCCGTATAAAACTCTCCCAAGCAGCGTGGTCATAATCGGCGCAGTGGCTATTATTATGCTGTTCGTCGCAGCAGTCTCCGTCATGGAACCGGTGTTTAAAGCTATCATATAAAGGAAAAAACCCGTCGCTCCGGAAGCCGCTATGAGTCCCCAGTCTTTTCGCGCCGGCGGGGATATCTTGAACGCGCAAGCTATGACGGCAAGGACTGCCGAAGCGATGATATAACGCAAAAAACCGAGAGAATACGGGGAAAAATGCCGCAACGCCATTCGGGTGAATACATACGCTATAGACCACCCTATAATGCTTATCAGCGCAAAGAAGTGAAAGCTGCCTCTTTTTTTCATGACTCATCCTCTGATTTCCAAATTGTATCCGGTATCGTCGTCCTTTACCTTGCTCTGATTTACAACCTTTGAGTTCCATCGCCTGTTTTTTGATTTTAACATATGTAACCGCATTACGGACAGGGCGCGTCCATGCATAGCGCATCTTTCAAACCGCCGGCATTCACGCGCCCTATGACGATCCCGACGTTACCGGCCTCGGCCGCGAGTTCAGAATGGCGGTGAGCGCGCGGAATGTCTTCCTCATTGTACCTTCTGACGGAAACTGCGAATGGCTCACGGTTATCACTGAAGCGCTCTGAATTATTACGGCTTTTATGCGTTTGTATCGCCCCCCGCCGCTTGCCATCACTGCGGCTTCGTGGTAATATTCCCCAGTTGGGTTGAGGCGTGTCAAAGGCGCTCCATATTATAGCGTCTCCGCTCGAAACAAAATTTTTTTCAGTCGGGGCGTAGCGCAGTCTGGTTAGCGCACCTGCTTTGGGAGCAGGGAGTCGAAGGTTCAAATCCTTTCGCCCCGACCAAGCGCCCGACGCTAAAAGTTGCGGGAATAGCTCAGTTGGCTAGAGCGATGGCCTTCCAAGCCGTAGGTCGCGGGTTCAAGTCCCGTTTCCCGCTCCAACTTTATATGCGGGCATTAATTGAGGCTCGCCCCTGTAGCTCAGATGGATAGAGCAACTGCCTTCTAAGCAGTAGGTCACGGGTTCGAGTCCTGTCGGGGGCGCCATTTACCTCGAGAGCAGGTAGATTCAACAAAAATGGTGAGCGTAGCTCAGATGGTTAGAGTACTGGATTGTGGATCCAGTGGTCGGGGGTTCAAATCCCCTCGCTCACCCCACTATTTACGAATGAAATTGGCTTGGTTATAATGCCTAATAGTTGCGGATCGTTAGCTCAACTGGCAGAGCATCTGACTCTTAATCAGAGGGTTACAGGTTCGATTCCTGTACGATCCACCAGAAATAACAAGGCTTCGGGGGCATCACCCTTGAGGCCTTTTTCTTTTGTTGTTCCACCGTTGTTCCAGTCAAAACAAACCGCTCGATTCCAGCCCGCTTGACAGGTATGCCGCAATTATTATAATCACGATAGGTCAAAATTCTGAGAAAGGAGGTGATTATATGCCGAGATGGACAGATGAAAACCGATCACCATTAGCAATGGTTACGCGCTAAGGCTAATTTATCCCGTAACCAGGCTTCTGTAATGTTAGATATTGGAGTCAACACATTGGGGCGTTATGAAGTAGGTTCAAATGACATACCAATGGGAATAGCTGAG
>JAISYN010000358.1 GCA_031269915.1 Synergistaceae bacterium | reverse complement strand
GAAATTTTTAAGCGCGTTTCGCGGCACGCGAAACGGCCAACCTGAAAAAAGAGGGAAAAATTTTAGGAGATATTTATGCCTGCCTGCCTGCCTGCCTGCCTGCCTGCCTGCCTGCCTGCCTGCCTGCCTGCCTGCCTGCCTGCCTGCCTGCCTGCGAGATTGTGAAGGTCAAGTTCGAAAGCGCATCAGTAAAAACCACTATCTTATCCCTCCTTCCCGAAATAATTCAAGTTATAAAAATTGATAAAGATTAACGCCATAAAAAAAGACCCTCGCGCTCGTTTGCGCGAAGGCCTCCCGATATTCAGCGGAGTAAAACAGGCGACGGCTCGCGCGTCTATCCCCGCTCGTTTCCTGGCTCTCGTTCATCCTACTCCCACGCCTTCCCACCGTGTATCCCTACACGGCAGTGACCTATGTTCGCATGTGGTTTCGTCCCGATTACAGTGGCGCGTCCGCTTCGGCCTTTAACCGAATTCCTCTCGCCGGGATATCTGATAATAGCATCATTTTTTTCAAGACAACTTTATTATACGCCGGTTTACGATGTTGTCAACACGCGAATTTTTCGCGGCGGCGTTCACCTCAAGATCGTTATCGGCAAAACCGCGAGCGGGAGGATTTGCGGAACGAACCGCAATAATTGGGACTCGGGCGGGGATTTTCCTTATCGCCCTGTACTTGGTATAATACGGATATACATATCAAGGTTCCGGGAGGAATGAAAATGAAATCTCGCAAAATTTTAGAGGTGAGCGGCGCGGCGTTTCTTCTCGCGGCGTTGGTCGTTCTGCCGCCGGATATCGCGCCCGCGGCGGGCGCCGGGTGCGGAGTAGTGGAAGAGCTTACCCGGACGGCGATGGTCGTGAGGAGCGGCAAAGAGACCGAACTGGCGCTGGGGGACGCCGTCTATTCTTCCGACTCGATAAGAACGGGAGAACTGGGCTACGCGGTTGTCAAATTCGTGGACGACACGCTGATGGCGATCGGCTCGAACAGCGCGGTCGCGATCACCGAAGTGCAGTTCGTCCCCAAATCCTCGAGCCTCCATATTGGAATCGACCGCGGCGCGGTCTGGATATCCATCGGCTCAATAGGGCTGGTGAACCCCAACTCCGTCAGGATCGCCACGCCCAAAGCGCTCGTTTCGTCGGGCAACGCGACGCTTCAATTCGAGGTCGGCAGTGAGGAAAACGTCAGAGTCCAATGGATGCCGAAAGGCGGCCGCGTTTCCGTATACAGCGTAAAAACCAAGGAACGGATGGAACTGAGGGAAGCCGACCTGGCGGCATTCATAACATCGAAGGGAGAGCTGTCCGCGAAACCCGCGGAAACCCCGGAAGACGAAGCCGAAAAGACCGATGAGGCGGAGGGCGGAACGGAGCGGCGGTGAAACACCGGCAAAAAAACGCGGCGCAACGGGCGTTTGTATGCTTAAAACGACCAGGTATCTTCCGTCAGGTCTAGAGCTTTGATTTTTTCCTCGAAGCCGAAAACCGTCACGTCGATTCGCTCGACTGTGGCGTCTATTCGTTCCATGCCGGAAAATTTATATCCGTCCGGCATCCTTCCGGCGTAGCGTTTCACTTTCAGGAGAGCCTGCAGGTAATTTCTCTCCTCCGAACATATCCTCTCCGCGGCTTTCATCGCGTCCGGCTCTTTTTGCGACACGAACATATGCGCTATGGCAAAGTTGCCCGGCACGCTCATCTCATCGAACCACAAATCGGCGAGAGCGGATGCCATCTTTTTCCGCTCGTCCCTGTTTTTTATCAGGCCCAGCGTGCGGCGTATCAGCAGAAGCAGCTCCTCGACCTCGCTCAGCGCGCGTTCGTAGGTGATCCGCGGCAGCGAGCAGTCTGCTATCACCCGCGCCTCCTGCTCCACGGTGACCGCGCCCTTCAGAAGTTTGCCCACCGCGGCCTGTAGACGTATGACAGCGGGTTCGCTGGGGGAGTTCATTACCCTCCGGTAGAGAGTTTCGGTGTCGTAGTCGTGGTGCTCCGTTTTGCTGCGCGCTATGTACGAGACATATCCGGTCTCGAAATAACCCTTCCGCCCCGCCCGTCCGGCCATCTGCAAAAATTCGTTGCGCGAGAGCGGGCCGTCGACATATTTTGCCATTTGGGCGAATATCACGCTCTCCGCCGGCAGGTTCACCCCGAGAGAAAGAGCGTCGGTACCCACCACAACGTCCAGAATTCTTTCGCGGAACGCCATTTCAACGAGAAGTTTTTCTTTGGGGTACAGACTTCCGTAGTAGACGCCCACACCGTAAAGCAGCGTCTCCTGAGTCTTTGTGACCTCCAGTATCTCAGCCATTTCGCGAAGGCGCGCCCTATTCGCCCGCGGTAATTTTTTCCTGGTCTTCGCTATCTGTTTGGCGGTGTGTTCCGCGCCCCGCCGCGAAAAGACGAACACAAGCGCGTCGTGAATCCGGGCGTAGGGAACGCCTTTTTTACGGTACACCAACTTTGTGACACGCTCGCCGGTCTCGAACAGTTCGAAATCGCGCCGCGCTATCTCCTCCAGATATCCGCGCACCGTCTGCGGATCGCCGAAGGTGGCGCTCATCACGAGCAGCATCGAATCGGCGCTCGTTCCCCTGATGCCGTCGATATACGCGCGGGTGCGCTCCGGCGAACCGAATATGAAATGAAATTCGTCGACTATGACTCTCTGATTCGGCGCGTGAGCGTACTTGATGGTATATATCTCCTGGGTGCAGCACATTATGGAAGCGCCGGGGTTCTTTTTGAAATCCCCAGTCTCCAGGCCCACGTCGAACCCCATGCGGCGCAGGTCGAGATACCTTTCGTTCGACAGCGCCTTTATCGGAGCCGTGAATATCACCCTGGCGGCGGACGGCATTCTCGGCCGCCCTTCCCCGTCCATAAGCCCGGCCCATCTGTAGGCCACCCATGTCTTCCCGCTTCCGGTGGGCGCCGATATAATCGCGTTGCGTCCCTCTGTCCGCTCGATCGCGCGAACCTGCCAGTCGTAAAGATCCGCCAAGAAGCCGCTCCGCCTCAGACGCGTTTACGGCGCGGGATCAGAGACATGTTCGAAGACCATGAACGACAACGCGGGCAGGACAAGGTTTACGGCCCATTCGCGTCCGTGTATCCTGTAAGGAATCGCCTCGGCGCCGCCGAAGTTGCCCCAGTTGCCTCCGCCGTAGAATTCGCTGTCGCTGTTCAGCGCTTCTTTCCAGAAACCTTTCCCGGGAACGCCTATTTTGTAGTTCTCCCTCGGCACCGGGGTGAAGTTGCCGACGCAGAGTATATAATTGCCCCGGGAATCGCGCCTTATGAACGACAGCACGCTGGAATCCGCGTCTCCGCAGTCTATCCACTCGAACCCCCATCTGTCGTAGTCCCCCTCCCACATGGCGGGGCATTTTCTATAATATTTGAGCAGCGTTCGAACCCAGGCGTGAATTCCCCTGTGGAAACTGTCGTCCAGTTCGTGCCACGACAGGCTCGCGTCGTGATTCCATTCCCATTCCTGGCCGAATTCGCCGCCCATGAAAAGCAGTTTTTTGCCCGGATAACCGAACTGCCAGCCGAGAAGAAGACGCAGATTCGCGGATTTCCTCCACCGGTCGCCGGGCATCCTGCCGTAGAGCGAGCCCTTGCCGTGGACCACCTCGTCGTGTGACAGCGGAAGGACAAAGTTTTCGCTGTAGGCGTACCACATGCCAAACGTCAATTCGTTCTGGCGATACTTTCTGTATATGGGGTCGAGGCAGAAGTAGCCCAGCGTGTCGTGCATCCACCCCATGTTCCACTTATAGCCGAAACCGAGCCCTCCCAAGTATGTGGCGCGTGAGACCATCGGCCACGACGTGCTTTCTTCCGCGGTCGTCTGTATGTCCTTGAAATCCGCGTACAGCGCCTCGTTCATCTTGCGCAGAAACTCGATCGCATCAATGTTCTCCTTGCCGCCGTACCGGTTCGGTATCCACTCCCCGGATTTACGCGAATAATCAAGATACAGCATGGAGGCGACGGCGTCCACCCTGAGCCCGTCCGCGTGATACAAGTCATGCCAGAAACGCGCGCTCGACAGCAGGAAACTGCGGACTTCATCTCTGCCGTAATTGAAAATGCTGCTTTTCCAATCGGGATGATAGCCCTTTCTGGGATCGGCGTGTTCGTAGAGACATGTGCCGTCGAAGTTGGACAACCCGTAACTGTCGGCCGGGAAATGCGACGGAACCCAGTCGAGTATGACGCCCACGCCAGCGCGGTGCAGCGAATCGACCAGCTCCATAAACTCGTGCGGAGTGCCGAAGCGCGAGCTTGGCGCGAAGTAACCGAGCGTCTGATATCCCCACGATCCGTAGAAAGGATGTTCCATAACGGGCAAAAATTCCACATGGGTGAAACCCATATCACTGACGTACTCCGACAGTTCGGCGGCAAGTTCGTGATACGACAGCGAGCGATCGCCCTCCTCAGGGACGCGGCGCCACGAACCCAGATGAACTTCGTACACCGACTGCGGAGCGTTCACGCCGTTTTTTCCGCCGCGCGATTTCATCCATTCGCCGTCCGACCATCCGAAACCGCTCAGATTCCAGACGCAGGAGGCGCTTCTGGGCGGCGTCTCCCACCAGAAAGCGAACGGATCGCCCTTTTCGAGTATCCGCCCGTCTTTAGTCGTGATGGAATACTTGTACAGATCGCCGTGCCCCACGCCGGGCACGAAACCCTCCCATATTCCCGAGCTGTCCCACCTCGCGCTCAGTTTGTGCGAGCCGTCGCTCCAATAGTTGAAATCGCCTATGACGGAGACGCTCTCCGCGTTCGGCGCCCACACGGAGAACAGCACGCCATCCTGTCCGTCATGTTCGATCACGTGAGAGCCCAGTACTTCATAGAGCTTGGTGTGATTGCCTTCGCGGAAGAAATATATGTCTTTTTCTTTCATCAGAGAAACGCCGTGAACAACTTCGCCGGCCATGCGATTCACCCCAATCCGTTTATACCGCCATCATAATAGCACATCCATACGTTTCCCCCGCGTCACCGGCTCTCGTCCCTCGCCGCCAGAACTATGGACGCGAGAAGCAGCGCGAAACCGACGAATTTTATCGGGGCGGGAACCTCATTAAACAGATAATACGCCAGAACGGCGCTGCCCAGCGGCTCACCCAGCAGCATAATCCCCACGAAAGCGGAGCTGAAATGGCCCAGAGCCCAGTTATAGCTGGTGTGGCCCATGACCTGAGATAGCAGGGCAAGCCCGAAGAACGCCCGCCATGTCGCAGCGTCGTATCCGGTTATCGGGTATCCGAGCGCCAGAACGGCGCACCATATAACTATGGCCGCGCTGCCGTAGCAGAGGGTCACATAGGACACCATGCCCAGTTTTTTCCTCGCCTCCTTGCCGCACATTATATACGCGGCTGCCGCTATCGCCCCCGCCACGGCCAGAACGTCCCCAAAAAGGACGTTCCCGTCGAGGGAGATATCGCCGTAACCCACTATGCACGCGCCTGCAACGCTCAGGCATACGCAGAACCACATCATGCGGCTCGGCCTCGTGATTCCGAGGACGACGTTGAAAATCGCGACCCATATCGGTATCGTACCGACCAGCATTACGCTGGACGCCACCGAAGTGTAGTCGAGCGACGCGATCCAGGTGGCGAAGTGCAGCGCGAGGAAGACGCCGGACAACGCCGACAGAGCGAAATCTTTCTTCGTCATGCAGGCATATTCGCGGCGATAAAAGACCAGAGAGACGGAAGCGAAGACCAGCGCCGAAATGCCCACCCGATACGCGCTTTTGACAATGGCCGGAGCGTCGGCCACGCGCACAAAGATCGAACCGGACGATATGCACGTCACGCCGATCGCAAACACTACAACCGCGACAGCCCGGCTTGCGGCCGTTTTGTTCATGCTGCGTCACCAACCTTTCGGCCTTATATATCCCATATTATATAATTGGTTTATACTAAAAGAAAGAATCAAAAATCCGCGAGGAAATTAAATACTTATCGCATGGAGGGGAGAAGGATGGATGTTAAAGACGCCGTATCCGGGATTCTGGCGGAAACCGGCGGGTTGCTGCGCCTCAAACCGGCGTGGGTGTCCCGCGTGTTCCTGCCGCCCGGGAAACGTCTCGGCCTGCCGGACGAGGCTTACGACGCGGGCGAACGCGGATATCTGACCGAGCGATGGCTCGGCTCGACGACCGAGGCCGAAAATCCCATACACACGCCGGACGAGGGGCTGAGTTTCATCGACGCGCCCGACGGGGCCCGGATAACGCTGAAAGACGCCGTCGAAGCCCTGCCGGGTGAAATAATGGGCGACGATTACTCGGCCCTCCACAAGGGACTCGGACGGCTGCCGAAAATTTTCGACAATGCCGGCAGACTGCCGTTCCATATACATCAGAGACAGGAGGACGCGGAAAAACTCGGCAAAAAATCGAAGGAGGAGTCGTATTACTTCCCGCCGGGACTCCCGATGGGACCCCATCCCGAAACATTTTTCGGACTTCATCCGTTCATCGTCCGCGAAAACCGCAGGGATATCCTGGTCAAATACCTGGAGGACTGGGAACACACGGACAGGCTGCTGTCACTCTCCCGGGCCTACATAAACATGCCCGATGACGGGTTCCATCTGCCTCCCGGCATTCTGCACGCCCCGGGCAGCGCGCTCACTATCGAGCTTCAGGAGGATTCCGATGTCTGCTCGATGTTCCAGGGACGCCTCGACCACACCCTGCTCGACAGAGCGGCGCTCACCCGCGACGTGCCCCCGGAGGAATTGGAGAAGAACGGCCTGATGGCCGCGGTCGAACAGCTCGACTGGGAGGCCAACGGCGACCCGTATTTTTATGAGAACCACCATACGCCGCCCGTTCGTATTGAGGGCGCCAGAAGCGCGGGAAGCGAAGAATGGTGGATATTCTACAACACGAGAAAATACAGCGGCGCTAAGCTGATCCTGAGTCCGGGAGCATCGCGTCACTGCGTCGACAGAGGGGCGTACAATATCCTCGTATGGAGCGGAGAAGGCGCGTTCGGCGGTCTGCCGATCAAAGGACAGAGCCATACGCAGGATGAAATAATGGTAACGGCCGGCCGCGCGAGAAGCGGAATCGAGATCGTTAATACCGGCCCCGAATATCTGATGATAATCAAATTCTTCGGCCCCGACATCAACGACGACGCCCCTATGCTGAAAAGATATCGTTAAAAAGGCCGATTTGACAAACGAACGTCAAGCCCGCGGCGGCGTAAGACGTAAGAGGCGGCCGCGGGCTTTATTCCGCCGTTTTCTACCGGCTTTTCGCCGAGATGGCCCTCAGGCTGTCCGCCGATTTGTACAGGTCTTCGCATGTTTCGCATAATTTGAAGAACGCCAGCAAGCTTTTGAGATCGCCCGACAGCGTGGCGAGTTCCTCTGACCTTGCCGCCATTCGTTCGGCGGACGAAGCCACTCCGTCAACCCCATTCCGTATCTGCTCGCCGGCATGGGCCGTGCCCGCGACCTTGGTCGCTATGTTTTGCACCGATTCGGCTATCTCCTCGCTGGAAGCCGCCTGCTCCTCGGAGACGGCGGCAAGATCCTGGGTGGAAGACGCTATGTTCCTGAGGTAGGTTATCATGTCCGCTATTATACTTTCGGTCTCTGCGGACAGGTTTTTCGCCTCCTGCGACGCTTTTGCGTTGTCCAGCGAAATGGCGACCATACGGTCCAGGTCTCCGCTTATCATCTCGGCGAGATCGGCGATGTTCTTCGCGGCGACGTTGCTGTCCTCCGCGAGTTTCCGCACTTCCTCCGCCACAACGGCGAATCCCCGTCCGGCCTCTCCGGCGCGCGCCGCTTCTATCGCGGCGTTGAGCGCCAGCAAATTCGTCTGGTCGGCTATCCCTCCTATTTGAGCCACGAAATTCTGTATCTGGCGCGTCCTGCCGCTCAGTTCCTGCACGCCCTGGACGGCGTCCGTGGCGTTTTTGACTACTCCGCCGATGCCGTCCACGGCCTTTTTCACCGCGTTCATTCCGTTTTCCCCGGCGTTCATGGCCCCATCGACCTGACGGGCGATTTCCGTGCCCTTCTCCGCCGTCGATTGAGCCCCCGCCGCGACTTCTTCCACGGACGCGTTGACTTCCTCGCCCGTAGAGGCGAGACTGTCGAGTTCGGTTCCGATTTCGTCGACGCTCGCCCTGAACTCCTCCATGGTGGCGTTGGTTTCCTCGGCGAGAGCGGAAAATTCCTCGGCGGTCTCGGCTATATGCTCGCTCGCGTCCTTGACCGATCTGATCGCCCTTTCGAGAGTTTCAGCCATATTGGCGAGCCCCCTGCCCATCCTCGCGAGTTCGTCCTTGCCGGTGGACGGGAATTGACTGGTCAGATCGCCTTCCGCAAACGTCTTTATGCTTTTCTCCATCTTGGAGATGGGAACCGTTATCGTTCTGGATATCATCACGCCGAGCGCTATGCCAAACACCACCGCCAACACGGACGTGACCGCGATTTCCATTGTGCCCGCGCGGGCCGTGACGTAAATTTCCTTGTCGACGTCCTCGGCCAGCCTCCCCAGCAACGTCACGAGCTGGTCGACAAGCTCGATATTCTCGTTTTCGGCGTTGGCGAGATCCCCGCCCGACCCGACGCGCTCAAGCAGTATATAAGCGCCTAAGTTCTTGCTTCTCTTGCCTTCTATCACCTCGTCCTGAAGTTTCGCCACATTGTTCAGCGACGCTTCTATCTTCGCCGTCAGCGTCTTTTCCTCATCGATCTTATTGGTGTTGGCGTACAGCCCGAACAAATCGTCGATGCGCTTCCTGCCCTCATTGATTCTGGAATTGTAGGACTCAATCTCGTCTCTGTCAGCGGTGTTCAAAAGGCTCAAAAGCATGCGCCTGTTATGTATGGATGTCGATTTCACCTCTTCCATCCATAGGGCAGGCAATGCGAAATCTTTGTAAAGCTCATCCGTCTCGCGGATCATGGTCTTGCTCGTATTGTATCCGACGGCCGACACGACAATCAGCAAAACCACCATTACCGCGACAAGCAGCAAAATTTTAAACGCAGTGCGAATATCTCTGAACCATTGCATCATTTATGAACCTCCCGTTTTGAATATTCACCGCAAAAAAACAGACCCGCGCTTGAGCCGATATTATGATTACAATGCGTCCCTTTTTTTCGACGTCGTTACATTATACGCAAAATGGCGGAAATTGACATCAGCTTAATTCATATTATGCTTACTGCGTGAATTGCAAAAGTAAGTTCCAGTTAGGTATCGTCG
>JAISYN010000315.1 GCA_031269915.1 Synergistaceae bacterium | reverse complement strand
GGAACCCTCGTCATGAACGCGATTCTGATTATTCAGAATATCTATCGCTACCGCGACATGGGTTACGAGCCCTTCAAAGCTGCCGAAAAAGGAACGGAGGAAATTTCGATCTCCGTTTTGGCCGGTGTTCTGACCAATCTTGGGGTTTTTCTGCCCGTCGCTCTGATACAGGGGATCGCTGGTCAGTTCCTTGCGCCTTACGCGGTTACGATTCTCTTTGCGACGCTCCTGTCCCTCTGGGTGACTATGTCCGTGACGCCCTGCATGGCGGCGCGCATCAAGCCGAGCGGAAATATATCCCTGATGGGGCGAATTCTGACCGGTTGGTGGAACTGGCTCTACGAAGGCTTCAAGGACACGTTCATGTTCTTTCTCCGGCGCTCGACGCGCCATCCTGTCATCACCGTACTGGTTTTCATCGGCTTGACGTACGGGGCACTGCGGCTGGGAAGTTTGATAGGGACCCAGTTCATGCCGGTCTCCGACGACGGGACGATCACCGTCGAACTGACGCTCTCCAACAGCGCGTCAATCGAGGAAACCGAGAAAAAAACCCATATGGTGGAGGCCTTTATCGAGACCATGCCCGAAAGGCGGCAGTATATCCGCGATGTCGTCTCGACGATCGGAGCATCTATGAGGAGCAGTTCCGTCTACCAGTCGTCGGTCGCCGTATACCTGAATGACGACCCGCATCGCCCGGCGACGCAGGAGGTGGCGGACAAAATCCGCCGGTTTCTCTCTACGCTAGAAGGCGTGGAATACGTGGTTTATGACACGCGCAGAGGTTTCAGCGATCCCATCGAGATACGGATTAAAGGCGAGGACATGAACATCCTCTACTCCATCGCCGAGGATGTGCGAGCCCAAGGCCGCGCGATTCCCGGAGTGCGAGACCTCGCCATTCAGACCGAGATGGGCAAGCCAGAACTCCAGATTGCTCCTATCCGCTGGCGGATGTCGCCTTTGGGCCTGAATATGTCGGACCTGTCCGACATCGTAAAGGGATACCTGATCGGAAATGATTCCGGAAGGTTCCGTCGCGGCGGGTTCGAGTACGATATCAAAGCCCGTCTCGATCTTCAGAAAGCGGGAGATATCTACACGGTCGAGGAACTGCCGATCATGACGCCCTACGGACTGGTTCCCTTAAAAGAAATGGCGGACGTCGTATGGAGAGACGCCCCGACGGAGATTCGCCGCGTCGAGCGCGAGCGCACGGTAGTCATCACCGGCAACGTGCGCTACATCACGACCGGCGAGGGCAACGAGAAGATGAGACAGCTACTCTCCACCTTCACCCTGCCAGAAGGATACTCGTTCAGCTTCGGCGGCGAGGCCGAGGACATGGCGGAGGACTTCGAGGAACTATTCCGCGCCATCGTCATCGCTATTCTGGTAACCTACATCATCGTGGCGGCTATCATGGAGTCGTGGGCCTATGCCTTCATCATACTGCTGACGGTCCCGATGGCTCTGGTCGGGGTGGTTCCGGCGATGCTGATCACGGGCACGTCCATATCCCTTTTCGCGCTCATCGGCGCTATCATGCTGATCGGCATGGTCGTCAACAACGCCATCGTAGTCGTCGATTTCGCGGAAACGCTGCGGCGGGGCGAAAATATCCATCCGTATCAGGCGATAGAGCAGGCTACAGAAGTGCGCTTCAAAGCCCTGGTCATGGCCATCGCCACATCGGTCGTATCGCTGCTTCCCCTGGCGATGTCCGCCGGCAAAGGCGCCGCGATGCGTTCCCCGATCGCCGTAGTCGCCATCGGAGGCCTGATCGCCGGAGGCTTTTTAGCTCTTTTGGCCATCCCGGCGGCTTATAAGATTTACTGGGCCGTCCGTCTTCGCTTGAGCGGCGGCGCTCCTTCCGTTCCGGAGAGAGAAGCCCTGAAAGCTGAAATATGAAATATATAAAGAGGTGTTTATTTTGAAACATTCGCTCTGTATCCTGTTCACCGCTCTGTTGATTTTCTCCGGAACCGCGACGGCCGCCGAGGTAGTGACGCTCGATCGATATCTGGAGATAGTGAAGTCGGGGAATTATGACCTCGAGGCAAATATCAGATCTATCGAAGCCGCATACTATGGGGTGCTGGCGTCGGTGGGGTATCAGCGTCCCGCTCTCTCCGCGGGCATTGGCGGGTCGTACCTGACCGGACAGAAAGCGTCCGTCCAGGGCATTCGGGAAAAAAACATCACATCTTCCAATCTCGATCTCGTTCTGTCCTGGCGTATCAACCTGGGCAAATCCTACGCGCTGGACGAACAACAGCAGATTCTGTCCTGGGAAATAGAGCGGGCGCGATTTGACGACAGTATCAATACGCTTCTCGCGACGGCGGAAAAAACATGGTGGACCGCCGTCCTCGCAAGGGAAAATATCGCTCTCCAAAAGGACGTGCTCCGTCAGCGCGTGGAAAACAACCGTGTGACGGAGGAAAAATACAAGCAGCAAATGGTCCCCAGGCTGGACCTGATCCGTTCGGAAGCGCAGGTGGTCGAAGCTGAAAGCCTGGTTTCCCGTGCGGAATCCCAATATCGCAACCTTCTGAAGACGATGGCGGGCTTGGCCGGCGGAATCGACGTCGCTCCGGCCGAGGAGCCTTTGACCGTCCCCGAACTGAATGTGACGGTGGATATAGAGGGGGCGTTTCTTTCACGTCCGGCGGTTAATATCGAACGGCTGACGCTCGAACGTAACCGCATTCTGAAAAAATTGACGTCGCAAGGCCTGTCCCCAACTCTGAACGCGGAAATTTCCTGGAGGCCGATATTGGATCCGTGGAATTCCGGAACCCCGCAAGAGGGTGAAGCGGTTGCGTCTCTCAGATTGAATATTCCGATTACAGACGGCAACGAGACGAAATACAGGGTACTCAACACCGACAGGCTGATACTGGCCGCGGAAGCCACGTTGAAATCGGCTGAAAACGCGACGCGTACGGAACTCGAAATCGCGCTGAACAACTGGGAAGACGCCGCGGTGCTAGAAAAGGATAAAAAGCGTCAGGTCGAACGCTCCGACGAAGAACTGGAAATTACGAATATGATATATAACGAGGGACTGGGGGCACAGATAGACCTGATCAACGCACAGACGGAAAATCAACGGGTGCGTACGGAGTATTTGAATGCGGTGAAGGAAATGTATATAGCATTGGTGGAAATTGGAAAAACCATCGGTGATTACGCCCCCGATGGGGATGGGAACTGGAAAGAAGCCGCATTACGGTACGGCAGGGGCGATAAAATCGCTGATATCGTATCTTCCCCGGAAAACTCTCCGAAGGGAACGGAGCGGCTTCCCGCGACTCATTAAATCTATTACGCGCGCTCGGCAACGAACCCCCGCCGGCGACAATGCGTGTGCAAGCGGGAAGCCAAATCAGACTGTAACCCAGCCTCGAATAGCCAGCATACGCATATTAGCTTGCGCAAACTGTTTGACAATGATTTCGGCATTCTGTAAGCGCCCCATCCGTTTGGCGTACCAGATTGACAAAAATAGCCTTTTTGTTATTATCTTCTCAATTTGTTGGTATATATCCATATATGAATAAATATTCAAAAAGAGAGCGACATAACTCGAAAACGCCATAAAGAAAAATATCGCGTGCGGGAAGTCGTTGTTATCGACAACTGTTCAAATGAACCGCGTTCGCTCTTTGCGGCATCCGAATTGGCAGCGTAACAGGGGAAGGGACCGCCCTTGAACGGTCTCAAAAAATATTGTGGGAGGTTGTTGGAATTGAAAAGGTACGTAGCGATTTCTCTTTTGGTCTGTTCCCTCCTTTGGATTTTCGCGGGGCTCGCCTGCGCCGCGGAAAAGCTCATCGTAATAATAACGCCGGCTCACTCCAATCCGTTCTTCAAGACGGCGGCTGATTCATCCGAGGCCAAGGCAAAGGCGCTGGGGTACGCGACCAGAGTCTACGTACATGACGACGACGCTAACAAACAGAACGAGTTTTTCGATATAGCGATAGCCGATAAAGCGGCCGCGATCATTCTCGATAACGCGGGCGCCGACGCCACTATATCCGCGGTCAAAAAAGCGAAAGACGCCGGCATCCCGACCTTCCTCATCGACCGCGAGATAAACGAGACGGGAACGGCAGCCGCTCAGATAGTGTCCAACAACTTTCAAGGCGCGCAGCTGGTCGCTGAAGAATTTGTAAAAGCGATGGGCGAAAAGGGCGAGTATGTCGAACTGCTTGGGCTGGAGTCAGACACCAATGCCGGAGTCCGTTCGCAGGGCTTCCACGATGTAATAGACCAATATCCCGACATGAAGATGGCGGCGCAGCAGAGCGCGAGTTGGAGCCAGCCGGAAGCGTTCTCCAAGATGGAGACCATCATTCAGGCCAACCCGAACATCAAGGGAGTCATCTGCGGCAACGACACTATGGCCATGGGCGCTTCGGCGGCACTCAAGGCCGCGGGTAAGAACGCGGTCATAGTGGCGGGCTTTGACGGATCGAACGACGTGCGCGACGCGATTCTGGCGGGCGATATCCTGGCCACCGGCTTGCAGCCGATTGCGCGTATCGCCGAGATGGCGGTCGAACAGGCTGATCAGTATATCAAGAGCGGTTCCACGGGACAGCCCGAGAAACAGCTTGTCGACTGCGTCCTCATAAACAAGGACAACGCCGGACAGGTCGATAACTTCGCGATTAAATAAAAAGCGTTTATAAAACCGTGCTTCGCCCGTAGATTTACGGGCGAAGCAGTTCAGGAGGATTGGACCGCGAAAAGGGGGAGGAGATTTGCGTATAAGGCTCATAAAAATAGCGGTTCTTGCATTGTTCGTCATTTTCCTTGCTCTCTCATGCACGGCTGAAAAAATAGATACGGGTAAAAAAACGGAAGTCGCTTTCTACTTCGACAACGACAAATTCGACGCGAAGCAGTACGTGGCTGGTATCTGGGACGAAAGCGTTATTCCGCACATGCTCGGCAAGGCCGTGGATGCCGGCGAATTGATACGCGGGCTGAAAAGCGACACGGAGACCACCTGCGAAAAATATGGCTACAGGGCCGTCAAAGAAAATAATCCATTTAACTTTTCACTGAAGGGACGAGTGAAGGTTCTGAGCGTCAACGCCGAGTCCAATGCCCGCGCGGAGGCTGACTTGGAACCGTATGACGGCATAGCTGATCTCGTGATTCAGGTGGGGCCGATATTTAAAGGAACCGCCATCCGTGATTTTCTGGATTTCGTCAAATTCGAGGATTTTACCAATCAGGTGGACTTCGCCAAACTGGCGAACGAACTGAATTTCAAGGT
>JAISYN010000262.1 GCA_031269915.1 Synergistaceae bacterium | reverse complement strand
GGAACCGACGGCTCCAGCGAAGTGACGTACATCGTCCTCGAAGTCGTCGACGAACTCCGTCTGCTTCAGCCGCAGTGCAACATACAGGTCAGCGCGCGCACGCCGGACAGCGTGCTCAGAGCCGCGGGGCGCGTAATACGCCACGGCATGGGATACCCGTCTGTTTTCAACGCCGATATGATCATTCAGGAACAGATGAGAGTCGGCAAGTCGCTGGAAGACGCGAGACAGGGGGGAACGAGCGGCTGCATCGAAACCGGATGCGCCGGCAAGGAGGCGTACCTGCTTCATGGGTACCTGAACACGCCCAAAGTCCTGGAGCTGGCGTTAAACGACGGCAGGGACCCGATGACGGGAAAACAGATAGGGCCGCAAACCGGCAAAACCCATGATTTCACCGCGTTCGAGGATCTTTACTCGGCGTTCGAAAAACAGTTGAAATTCGTGGTCGAAACCAAGATCGAGGTGGACAACTACCTCAGAACTCGTTACGCGGAATTTTTCCCCGCGACGTTCCTGTCGGCCGTCATTCGCGATTGCGTCGAAAAGGGGCTGGACTACTACAACGGCGGCCCGAGGTATAACTCCGACTACATCCAGTGCACCGGAATCGGAACCATCACCGACAGCCTGTCCGCCGTCAAGAAACATGCCTTCGACGATAAAACAGCGACGCTCGAACAAATTGTCGATGCCTGCGGCAAAAACTGGGAGGGCGAAGAAGCGCTGCGCCTTACGATATGGAACAAGACCCCATTTTACGGCAACGACGACGACTACGCCGACGACATCATGCGCCGCGTCTATGGCAGCCTTTTCGACAATATCGACGGCAAACCGAGCATTCTGGGGCCCACTTATCACCTGAACATGCTGTCGACGACGTGCCACAACTATTTCGGAAAAATGACCGCCGCCACTCCCAACGGGCGCTTCAAGGGGACGCCCATCTCCGACGGCACGTCTCCGAGCCACGGCGCGGATCGCAAAGGCCCCACGGCCGTCACTAAGTCCCTCGGCAAAATGGACCAGGTCAAGTCGGGCGGAACCCTGCTGAACCAACGCTTCCTGCCGAGCGTACTGGAGGGTGAAAAGGGGCTCGACGGGCTGGTAAACCTCATTCGCGCCTATTTCAAGCTCGGAGGGCACCACATACAGTTCAACGTGGTCGACGAAGCGACGCTGCGCGAGGCTCAAAAAAACCCGCGGGAACACAGAGGGCTTCTGGTGCGCGTCGCGGGATACAGCGACTATTTCGTGGACCTCGACGGCTATCATCAGGAGGAGATAATCGCCCGTACCGCGCAGGAGGCTTTTTAAACCCGCGGGGCGCGCCTCGGGGATTCTCGGAAATTTCGGGCCGGGGACGTTCCCCGGCCCGTTTTTTTTCGCGCGAAGCCGGATTTTGTTATTTTTCTTGCGGCGGTCACGCTCATTTGGTAGTATGTATGTATCGCACAAGGTTTATGGGGCCGCCCGAATCGGGCGGCGCGCGCGGCCGCGAACCGTTTCGGGCCGACGTTATCTTTGGAGGGATTGCTGTGGGTTCTGACAGGTACGATTTTGACACAAGAATAGACAGAAGCGGTACAAACTGCGAGAAATGGGACGACATGGGAACCGTTTTCGGGAAAGACGGCCTCATGCCGTTCTGGGTGGCCGACATGGATTTCAGATCGGCGCCCGAGATAATAGACGCGCTGAGAGCGAAGGTAGAATTCGGAGTTTTCGGATACCCCACGGAACAAATCGGAAAATATCAGGCCGCCGTGGCAAATTGGGAATCCAAGCGTCACGGCTGGAAAATTTCGCCTGACGACGTCGGTTTCATGCCCGGAGTCATAACCGGGCTCTCCGTCGCCATATGCGAATTCACGGAACCGGGAGATGGAGTCGTCATACAACCTCCTATTTATCCGCCTTTTTTCCGCGAGATACGGCATAATGGCAGGTTTATCGTCGAAAACCCTCTGGCGGAGACGGATAACGGTTACGCAATGGACTTCGCCAATCTCAGGGAAGCGCTGAAACCAGGCGTCAGGGCGATCGTCATAAGCAATCCCCACAACCCCGTATCGCGCGTATGGAAACTACAGGAACTCGCCGAACTGGGACAACTCTGCCTCGAACGCGATGTCGCCGTCATTTGCGACGAAATACACCAGGACATCGTCTTCAGCGACGCGAAACACATCCCTCTGTCTCTGGCGTGCCCTGAACTTGACAAAAAACTCGTCACTCTCGTATCCCCGAGCAAAACCTTCAACCTGGCCGGACTGCGCGCTTCGGCCTGGATTGCGAGGGACAGAAAAATAGCGGCGGGAATGCGGCGCGCGTTGGCTCGCTTCCACCTTTCCGGACTCAATATGTTCGGCCTTACGGCGCTTGAAACCGCATACACGAAAGGAGAAGCGTGGCTCGACGAGGCTATCGCGTATCTGGAAAAAAACCGCGATCTCGTGGAACGCTTCATACGCGAGAATCTGCCCCGCGTCAGGATGAGACATCCTGAGGGAACATACGTCTTCTGGCTCGATTTCCGCGATTATGGATTGAAAAATTCGGAATTGATGGATATCCTCATAAACAAAGCCGGCGTAGCCTTGAGCGACGGCGCTGCTTACGGCACGGGCGGAAAAGGTTTCTTAAGGCTGAACGCGGGATGCCCGAGAACGCAGCTCGAAGAAGGCCTGAAACGCATCGCGGAAATTTTCGGGAGCTTTGAAGGGAAACGCTGATAATGATGATAAGAGACATAGCGGCTACCCGAAAATATTGCAGGTTCACGGCTGACGGAAAGATTTACAACGGTATCCTTCACGGCAATATGGTCGATCTGATAGAAGGGGATCTGCTGTCGGGATTTTCGACGCTGAGAATGAGTTACCCCCTGGATCATGTGAAACTGCTGCCCCCTATCACGCCTACCAAGATATGGTGCGTGGGCCGCAACTACGTCGGTCATGTCAGAGAGCTGGAACATGACGTGCCGGACGAACCGCTGATTTTTATGAAACCCTTGACGTCAATAGTCGGCAATAACGATCCGGTGCGCGTTCCGGAGTGGGCCGGACGAATCGACTACGAAGGAGAGCTTGCGGTGATAATCGGCAAGCGCTGCCACAAGGTTCCGGAGACGGAGGCGTTGTCGTTCGTCGCCGGTTACTCCTGTTTCAACGACGTGACGGCGCGCGACCTGCAAAACCTCGACGGTCAATGGACCCGGGCAAAGGGATTCGACACGTTCGGGCCGTTCGGGCCGGTTGTGCTGCTGACCAACAGGATGCCCGCCGCCGCCGCCGTAACGACAAGGCTGAACGGACTCGCCGTTCAGCGCGATGTCCTGTCGAACATGATATTTTCAGTGAGCAGGATAATTTCCCATATCAGCATGTTCGCGACGCTGGAACCGGGCGACGTCATCGCCACCGGCACCCCGGAAGGAGTGGGGAGAGTCCGTCAGGGCGACAAAGTGGAGGTGGAGATAGACGGTATAGGGATACTCAGCAATCCATTCATAACGGACCACACATAAAACTTCAAAACAGGGGGGTTCCGAGATCATGATGCGGAAAGATGAGAAAATATGGGTCGTAATCGAAAAAGGAGACGACGGCGCGCTTCACGCCGTTGCTTACGACAACGAGACGGACGCGGATCACTACTGCATGGAGATGCGGGAACGGCATGACGGCGCTTCGCGCGTCACGGTCCTGGAAACGGAACTCAACCGAAGGGAGGAAAATATCCCCTTCGACGATACTCCCTGGGGAGCGCTCAGGATGGACATAAAATCCGAATTTGTGGAGGGCCTCATGGAGGAGATGGCTTCGTTCGACAGGATTATACCCGGCGCGGCGGAGCGCTTTCTGAACGAAAAAGCCGGCACGGTGCGCAAGCGCGCGCTGCTAAAGCTGGACGAGATAGTAGAACAGGAGACGAGAGAGGAACTGACGCACTCACACGATGACTGGGTTCAGTCCAAGGGCATGGAGGACTGACGGAACGGCTCTGTAAAACCGTCGAATCATGACGAGGCTTTTCAGTTACGTCAAGGCGTCGTCGCTGAAACAGGCGCTTGTCGCCGGTTCAGGACGGCATGAGGGCGAAAAGCCCATTTACATGCTTCCGTCGAGGGCGAGCGAGGACTGGCTCCTTAATATGCTCCGCGGGGATAAGGACTATTTCGCTTCGAGACCGGAGGCGTGGGGCTGGCAGGAGCTTTACGACAGAATCGTTCCGAAAACGGCGCGCCGCAGGTGCGTGGATCCTCCGGATCACAACCTCATATTGCAGTTCGTGACAGACACAGCCGTTCGAAATATGGGATCGAGAGGATATCCGATTCCCCCGGGAATGAAGCGGAAAAGTTTCGCGGCGCCGCTGGACGCGGCGATACGGGAGATGCTGCTCGAAGGCGTCGAACCGTGGATGATATCGGAACACGAGGTCCTTCGCGGGCTATATGAGGATTATCTGTCGTATCTCGCGGAAAAAAAACTTGCCGACAATTCGCAGCTCCCATCCCTCGCGCTGCTCTCTTTAGGAGAAAATCTCCCAAAATCCATGACGGGCAGGGTCATGCGCTGGGTGGGTTTCATGTCTTTCACCGGAACCCAGATCAGACTCGTGAGGGCTCTCGCGGCGGCGGGGCTGGACATGGAAATATACATGCCGGATTCGGGAACGGCGAACTTCAGGGACGCGGCTTCCCAGTTGGAAATCAAGCCGATCAACCTTGAATCCGGCGAATGTTCGGTAATTTCACTCGATGCCCGTGATATCTACTCGGAGTACGAACAGATAGCGGATATGATTGCCGGTCCGTACTGCGGGGCCGACGTCGGAATACTCATAGCGGGCGATCGCGCGCAGATCATGGCGTCCATGCTCTCAAAGCGAGGCATACCGTGGCAGAGCAGATCGGAAGTGACCGCGGACAGAACCGTCCTGATGGACATAGCGAAACAGGTATGGGAGGCCCACAAACTTGACTGGCCCCCCGCGCGCACTTCGCATCTCCTGAGGAACGCCGTTTTCGGGCTGAACACGGACACTGCCGGAGTCGCCCGCGAAATGCCGGAGGGCATGTCCGCGTGGAAAGAATTTTCTTCCGGGAACGCCGAGGCTCTTGAGACGATATCACGTTTCGAGGCGTTCTGTGATTTGATCGAACGCGGCGGTTCCTGTGAGGAACTCCTGCGCGGATTGAGCGCGCTCTGCGGGAACGGCGAATGGGAGACTAATCTGGCTCGTGAAGCCGGGGACGATACCTCATTGGATCCGGCGATCAGGGAGATAGCTTCTTCCCGCCTTGAAATAGAACAAAAACTGGCCATGATGGAGGACGTGACGCCCGCCCTTGGCGAGGCGTCATCCATACGTTTCGAGGGCGACGACGCCATGGCTTTTTTGACGGATTGGGCCGGAGAGGCGGCGCTCGCGCTGCCGCCGCTGTACAAAGGCGCCGTCAGCATATACGAATCGCCTCCTCCGGTGCTGGCGTCTCATGACGTATGGATAATGACCGACGTCGACGGAACCCGTTACCCCGGACCGACGTCGGATCAGCCTCTCCTCGGGGACAAACTGAGGAATTTTGTCAATGAAGCGCCGGGCGGCGGCGTACACCTCCCCACTGTCCATGAAAAAAAGCGGCAGAAAGAAGCGATGTTCCGAAGACTGCTCGCGGTCGGGGAACGCGTTTCCATCGCCGCCCGCGCCGCTATGGACGCGGAAGCGCGTCCGATAAGCGAATCCCCTTTCATGTCGCCGGACGCGTTTTCGGCGCATGGATGGCGTATCGCGGGCGCGTGCCCCGAAACCCGCCCAGATTTCTCGCGCGGAACGGTCCGCAGGGGGAGATTTCCCAGAACCGCGATCGTCCCGCAGACGCCATCTCCGCGAAAATCGCGGATTTCCCTGAGCCACGTGGACGATCTGGCCGCCTGTCCGTTCGCTTACTGGTGCGGCAAAATCGCGCGTTTCGAACCTTCGGCCGAACCGGGCGCCGTGATGGATCCGATGTCGCTCGGGAACGTCATGCATGAAGCGTGGCGGCGCGTAACGGACACGCGGGTTCGGGACGGCGCGCGCGATCATCGTTCAATTCTGCTCTCCGAATGGGACGCGATACTCTCGGAGCTGTCGGTAAAATACCCTATGGCGGCGGACTCCCGCTCGGTATCTGTCATGACGAATCTGAAAAACGGCATGCTCAGGGTGGCCGATCTGCTCGATGATATCGAGTCAATGGCGGCGGCGGCCGGAATGAGGAAGCTCGATACGCGTACGGAGTTCGCCCTGCCTCCGCTTGAGTTTGAAAACGTCATATTCTCGGGCCGCGCTGACAGAATAGAACACTGGTCGTGGGACGGAGGCCGCGGCGTCGTCATTTACGACTACAAACTTGGAAAAAGCGGCGGATACGGAAAGAAATTGCAGTTGGCGGCCTATGGGGCCGCTCTCCGCGAAAGCGGGACCAGGGTCGCCGGTTTTTGCTATTTATGTCATAAGGACGGGCGATACCCGGGATCGTGGTCGCCCGACATAAAACGGGTATTCGCGAAAACATCCCGGAGCCCCTGCTGCGACGAGCAAATCGAAAACGCGCTCGAAAAACTGGGAGAAATAGACGCCATAGCCGCCTCCGGAAAGTACGAGGCGAAATACGACTCGTCCCTGTGCAGGGCGTGCGACTATCAATCCATTTGCCGCAGGAGCGAACGGTACGGAGACTACGCCGGCACAGACGGCGAGGAATCGGATTCCGATGAAAACGAGTGAGATTGAAAATTTCATCGCCGATATGCGCGAGGAACAGCGGCGCGCCATACGTTCGCTCGCCCCCGTCACGCTTGTGAGCGCGAGTGCCGGAACCGGCAAAACGCGCACTCTCGCGAACCGTTTCGCCTGGCTGCTCGCGACCGACCCGGAGTGCGGAGTCGACCAGATTCTAACCCTCACCTTCACAAACGCGGCGGCGGCGGAGATGAGGGATCGCATTCGGAAAACGCTCTCAGAATGGTATTCAAAGGGCGTCACGCACCTCAAAGACGCTCTGGAACGGCTGGATGAAGCGTACATATCCACTATCCACGCGTTCGCGCTGAGAGTTATCCGCGAATCCGGAATAAACCTCGACATCGATCCTGAGTCGCGCGTCGTGAGCGAACCGATGGAGCGCGAATTCTGGCACGATCTCAAATGGCGCGCGGAAACCGGAACCATAGACAAAATGGCCGCTTCCCTGCCGGATGAGTGGCGGGAATTCGCGCGCTCCCTGCGTGAGAATCCGTCGTACATGGATTTTATGAATTATTACGGGGCGGAGGCGCTCGCCCGATTTGGCAGGGACGCATGCAACCTGTACGGCAGCATGAACATGAGGCCGGAATATCTCAAAAACTGGGAGGAGAGCGGGGAATCGGCCGCCCGCCGGCAAGTGGAGTCGCTCACGGCGGAGACATGCAAAGAGGTATGGGACACATGGATGCACTCTGTGTTCGACGCGATCGAACCCGTACTGAAAATCCCTTCGAAATCCAAACTTTCGGACGCGATGAAAGGCTTTATGGCCCGCTGGCGGGAACACGAACGCACGCCGGAGGCCGAACGCGAGTTTTTTGTATCGCTCGTGGAGGATGCGCTCGCGGACATAAGCGGAAAAAACGCCCTCAAGGAAGTCATTTCGGAATACACAGGCGGTTTGAGCGATTGGAAAAAATCCATGAAACCGCTCGCGTATCTGACCTCTACCCTTTTAAAAAATCCGCCGTACGGCGCTCTGGAGGCAAATACAAGGGACCTGCTGAACGGAACCGGCGCGCTGTTCTGGAAGTGCTGGGACACGGCAAGACGCGAGCGGGGCGTGCTGTCGTTCTCCGATTTCGCGAGATACGCCGCTGACACGCTCGCCGCCAACCCATCCTACTCCCTCCGGTTCAGGCACATCATGGTCGACGAATTTCAGGATACCGACGAACTTCAGGACAGTATCGCGCGTACTCTGGCTGAATCGTGGCCGAGCGGGAATGAAATTCCCAGGACGTTTTTTATCGTGGGCGACATAAAGCAATCCATATATCGATTCAGGCACGCGAATCCGAGGCTGTTCGCGGGTTACATGAAAAACGAGGACACGATATCGATGCCTTTCAGCTACCGAATGTCCGGAGCGCTGATGGGCGGCATAAACATGATATTCGGCCATATCTGGAAGAACGGGGTGATAAAGGACGAATCCACGCGCGTGGACTACGAAGCGCTCATGCCGCCGTCGGACGCCGAATGGTGGAAACGCCGCAATGAGCCCCCCTGTCCGGAATATCCCGTCGAGATTCTGCTCTGCACCGGCGAGCCTGCGCCGGACGACTCCGGACAGGACCCGGAACCGACGGCGGCCCGGAGAAAAAAACTCGCGCTGGGGCTGTCCTCCAGGCTGAGCGAACTCGCGAACGGCAATTCGTACTGCTGGGATAAAGAGCTTTCAGATTTCAGGCAGATTCACTGGAAGGATATCGCCGTCCTTGTACGCGCCCGCCAATATTATTCGCCCCTGGAGGAAGCTTTCGCGGAATCGGGCATTCCCGCCGTTTTCGGAAGCGGCAGGGAGTATCTCAATCGCGGCGAGGCGCGCGATCTGGTGGGCTTTGTCCGCCTGCTGGACATGCCGGATGATGAAAGAGCGCTCGCCGGATGGATGGAATCTCCGCTGTCGGGCCTTGATCCGGGAGTTTCAGCGGAACTCGCGCGCCTCGCCGCTCAGAGCGGATCATCGCTGCGCGGCGTTTTCGAGGCCTCCTACCCCGAAACCGCTTTCCGGCTTGATATTCTGCGCAGAACAGCGCGCCTTTACTCGCCATCCCGCGCGGTGAGCGCGCTCCTGGAGGATGAATCCTGGCTGGACGCTGACGGGGGGCAGTCGCGAGGCCGCGCCCTCGCGAACATGCGCAGAGGAATTGAGATGCTTCAAAGCTACGAGGCCTCCCTCGGGCGAAACTTGTCCGCGTGCGCCGATTATCTCAGGCGTGAAATGCGCGCCGGAAGCGCGATGGAAGAACCGGATATCCTGCCGGACGGCGCGGACGCGTTAAAGGTGATGACGATTCACGCGGCAAAGGGCCTGGAGTTTCCGGTCGTCGTTCTGATGTATATGGAGTCCTCGCTCACGAAAGATATGCGGCGCGGCGCGATTTCCGCTACCCGATACCTGGGCGCGGCGCCGGGGCGTCTGCCCGACGGCGCAGAATCTGTCAGAAAAAAATGGCATGACGCGATAGAACGCTCCGAAAAACTGAGTGAAAGCTCCCGCTTGCTTTACGTGGCCATGACCAGGGCCCAGGAACGTCTCATCTGCTGCGGGCTGCCCGGCGCATCCGGCAAAAAAGGGGAGGATTGGCTGTCCCTGCTGCTCGCGGCGAACGAAAACAGCGGAAACATTCTCCCCGTCACTCATACCGGGGGCCTCCCCGAGGTAACGCGCCGGCGTCCGGCGGCTCCGGCCGCCGAAATTCAACCCGCCGGACAAAAAAATCCGGCCGTTCCACCCGCGCCGCGTACCGCGGCGCTGTCGGCCACTGCTTACTCTTTGATATCATGGTGTCCCGTCGCTTACAGAATGCGCTACAGGCAGGGACGCGAGATGAAATGGGAGAGACGCGGCGGGGATGGAACCGGAGGGGCCGAACTCGGGACGCTGGCCCATTGGATACTGTCGCGGTGGGATTTTGAACCGGACTCGCTCGACGCCCTTCTCCCGGGGGATATCGGCGCAGATACGATGAACAGGGAACTTTCCGGGATACCTCCCCGCCTCAGACACGTGTGGCGGCGCGGGGCAAACCGAGCCCGCTGCAGGGAATGGCTGGAGGCGTTCGCCCAAAAGACGGAATGCGGCATATTGGCGAAAGCGCTGAAAGACGGAAGGCTGTCACGGGAACTCGCGTTTTCCGTAAACCTGTCGGGAATAAATCTCATCGGCAGTATAGACGTATTCTGGGACAAGCCGGACGGATGCAGCGTCAGGGATTGGAAGATAACTCCCGAAGACGGCGCTCCCCACGAGATGTACCTGGCGCAGATAGAATTTTACGCTATGGCCTGCCGTATAGCGCGCGGCGGAAATGTCGACGCCGGGTTGATTTATCTTCGCGGCGGGGAAGACGAAATTTCGTCGCTCGCCGTGGAAAACTGGGCTGAATTGAAAGACAAAATAATACGCGCCGCCGAAACAGCGTCGGGGAGAAAATCCATCACGCGCGGCGACTGCGCGCGTTGTCCCTTTAATTCGTGCTGTCTGGAGAAAAATATGCTAATATAATGGACAGGTGTTTTTAATCGAGCAGAGAAACTTGGTGCATTCATATTTGAACAATCCACTACATCACGACACAGCGGCTGAGACGGTCTCCGGCACGTTCGCTTCCGAGCCTCAAAAATCGGACGCGTCAATGGACGGTGAAAATCTTCTTTTCAGTTTCATCAAAAACCTGAACGAAATAATCTTCATCGTGAACAGCGGCAGGGAGATAGTCGAGGCTTCCGATATGACCCGAAAAATATTCGGGATTCCGGAAAAACCGGCGGAGAGCCGCATCGAGGATTACCTGCCGAAAGTTTACATGGACATCATCTTACAGAGGATCAAAATGGACGACGGCCGGCAGATGAAACTGACTTTTCAGGCCAAAAACGCCAATGGGAATGGAATAACGCTGGAGGTGCGGTTCAACTGGTTCCGTCTCGGGGATGAGAACCTGCTGTCCATCACTTGCCGCGACATCGGCGAATTTATGAAAAACGTGTCCGATCTGACAGAACGCGAAGACCGTTACAGAACGATTTTCCGGGAATCCCCCATAGGCTTCATACATGTGAACAGCGACGGATTCATCACTGACTGCAATAACGCGTTTCTCTTTATTTTGGGATTGGAAAGGTTCGAGGTGACAGGCGTATGTCTCGCCGAGGACAACAATCTGGATATTTACCCTCTTTTCAAGAAATCGGCGATGAACGCGGTTGTGGGCATACCATCCAAACACGAGTCGCAATTTTACACCAACAACGGAAACAACAGCGGATGGGTGAGAGTGTCATTCAGCCCCGTCGTTTCGGAAAACAGGACTTTCCTCGGAGCTGTCGGCATAGTGGAGGACATAACCGAGGCGAAAAACGCCGTCGACAGAATAAGTTTCGTGAGCAGCCATGACGCGCTGACCGGGCTTCTCAACAGACACGCCTGCGAAGAAGCCTGCATAGCGATGGACAGTCCGGAGTATCTGCCCCTCGGGGTCATATACTCCGATCTGAACTGCCTGAAACTGGCGAACGACGCGTTCGGCCATCAAGAAGGCGATGTGCTTCTCAAAACGGCGGCAAAGATATTGAAGGAAAACTCCGGACAAAACGGCGAAGCGTACCGCCTTGGAGGGGACGAGTTCATTGTTCTTCTGAAGAATACGAGCGCGAGCGGCGTGGAGGATTGCGTAAGACGGATAGACTCCGCGTGCCGCGAATGGAAAAGCGAGGGGCTGGTGCTCCCCAGCGTGGCGTTGGGCTCCTCCGTCAAACTTTACGACAGCCAGAAATTGAACGATATCATAAAAGAGTCCGAGGATATCATGTATGCCAACAAGATGCGCAACGGCAAAACGACCAGGATGCGCATACTCGGAGAACTGGAGAACCACCTGCACGGAATGCTTGACGGCTCGGTCGGGCACAGGGCGCGCCGGATGATGACGTGGGGAGAGTGGTTTCTCGAAAATATCGGAGGCTGCGATCCGGAGATACTGCGGCTGCTATGCCGTTATCACGACGTCGGTCTTCTCGCCAATCCGGAAGAATTGCCTCTCATAAGCGGCGTATCGCTCGTCCGGGACATGGCAAGCCCCATGCAGCATATGGCTGTCGGGTACAGGATAGCGCGCTGCACGGCGGAGATAATATCCGCGGCGGAGTGCATACTCTCTCATCACGAATGGTGGAACGGCATGGGATACCCCAACCAGCAAAAGGGAGAGGAAATACCGTTCGCTTCCCGCGTGGTTTCGATATTCGATTCAATGGAAGGTATGATGAGCCTGAACTTCGAGGACAAACTCACGCTGACCCAGGCGCTCGACGCCATCGAATCCCGCGCGGGGAAACAGTTCGATCCATCCCTCGCCGGCATGATAGTGTCTCTCGCGAAAAAAACGCCTCCAAAATTTTCGAAGGCTCCGGGGGTGTAAATATGAAGAGTGGCGACGACAAAAAACTGCTCCGGCTCATGAGTGAAATGATGGAGGATGACGACGAAGAGCGCCGTGTTTTCCTGGCCGACAGAATTCTCGAAATGGACCCCGGCAACGGAACCGCCAAGTACGTAAAGTGGCAGTCGAGGGAGGACGAGGAATCCCTGAGCGACACTGCCCTGCTTCAGGAAGCCGCCGCCTCGCTGAGGCCCGACATAGAAAACCTTGATGAATACGACGGAGACGGCGAAATGTTATATTTAATTTACGTCTCCATACTGTCGGACCTCGCTTCATATTCATACCTGGCCGGAGATCGCCTCAGGGCTTTCGAGGCGGCTTCCGAGTTTATGAAATTCGACAGGGATTGCCGCGCGGTCGGGCGCGCCGTCTATTTTGCCATACTCGCGGAGCGCGGGGACTTCAAAAAATTGCTCTCCGCGGTCGAAGACGATATTTGCGAGACTCCTCCCGGAGAATACTGCAGGGCGATCGCCGCGTTCGAGACTGAGGAATACAGGGATGAGGCAGCCGGTTACCTGCTGAACGCCATCTCACTGGACCCCGATCTCCCCTATTACATACTCGAACTCAAATCGATAGCGGAAGAGGACCTATCTGACGACGGCTGCGATTATGCCGGGGAATTCACGCTGATAGTGATGATACTCTCGGAATTGTGGTCTGCGAACGCCGATCGCCTCGCGTTCTTCAGCGCGCTCGTGTTCGCGTTCGGATATCTGACGCGAAGGATGGACGAAAGCGGCGATCTGGCAATGCTCGAACAAACTTACCGAGGCGCCGGATGCCTCGAGGAAATGCGTGAGGCCCGCGATATATTGGATGCCATGCTGGCCGATGGCAGGGAACAGCGGGAAGTGGACGACGAGGCGCTGTCGATGCTGCAGGAAGCCGAATATTTCGGACTGACGGAATAAACGGAATAAAATCGCCGGCTGATGCCGATCAAGCGTTAATGGCGCGTCCCGCCGAGGATAAACGCCGCCGCGGCGTCATTCTCCTTCTTCCGGCAAAGAGCCTTCCACTTTTATGAGTTTATGGATTATCCCGTCGACGTAGTAATTCGTCCTTACAACTCTCATGGAGCCTTCGCGCATCTTTTCGTCCCTTATCTCGCTTTTGAGTTTGTCGTTCATCAGGTCGTCCGGATCTCCCTTGCGGGCGCGGTTTATCATCTCGTCCAGCGCCTCCTCGCCCCGGATTTCCATGACTATCTGGTCGTTGGTCTCTTTGGCGTCCAGCTCCTTCAAGAGTATGGGCAGGCTGCTTATGCTGCGCCACGCCTGATGAAGATATTCAGCGTCCTCCTCCGCTATGCCTCCTCCGCGCACCAGAAGCTGCGCTATCCCTGAAACGTTTTCGGGAACCGTGAGCGAGTACGTGCGAACGAAGGGATCCTTGCGCCAGGGGCGCAGGGTTATATCGAAGGAGACCAGTTCGCCCGGGTGGAACGGTCCTTTCGGAACGACCACATCCTCGATGTAGAGCGCCCTCGGTTCCTGCGTTATCTCCACATCGACGTCTATGCCAAAGGGCCTTATCTCCTGAAACTGATTCACCGCGAACATCTGCGTCATCAGGCGGAATTCCTCCAGCATCTGGCTCGCGACGTCGGTATCGGATATGAAAATATTCGTGCGCTTCCATCCGCCGAGAATGGCGCCGCCCGAATACGAGGCGACGACCTTCGCGGATCCGGCGCCCACTCTCCCCCAAAGATCTTCTATACAGCCGACAATCGCGGGCGAGGCGAGGTTGGAGAGCAGATATTTGTCCTGCACGATTTGGAACGCCTTTCTGTAAGAACGCCCGGAGTCTATGTCCGATAAGTTGACTACGACGGAAGCGGCCGGGGCGAACTGGCCCAGGCGGCCTCCTATTCCCTGCGGCCTGTCCTGAGTGACGATGCCTATGATATTTTCGGGGTGGCCTATTTTAAAAGGATTGTTCATACTCGATATCACGTTGGATATGCGGGCGTCGGTAAGGACAGCCGCGGTCGGGCCCAGGTTCATGAAGGGGTGCGCGTACGCGATGAACCTTCCGTCCTTCGAGACGGCCGTAAGAGTCCCGACCGAACCTATTTCCACGTCGCCCCACAGCGCCATCGCGCCTATAGACATGCCCGGCTTCACAGGGACGTTGTAGCGTACCGGCATTCGCGCGCCGTCAGGCGAACCGCCGAAAGGAACGGCGTTTTCCCCGATGAGGCCGGTTATCCTGTCTGCCATCCTCCGGGAGACGCCCGTGACGAAAATACCGCCCGCCGAATCTCCGGATGATATCCCGATATCCCTTGACGTCGTTTTATCCCTCGATGTGACGATATCCCCCGACGCCGGCAATACTTCCTCGATAATCACGCCGCCCGGCGTCTCGTCTCCCGATACGATCGCGTCCCGTTTTCCGGGCGCATCGACGTCCCCGCTCGCCGAAGGCGGAGCTTCCGCTATCACCGCGGCGGGGGCGAATGACGGTATTATCTCAGGGTTGTTCCATATCTCCATCATCTCCTCGATGGGAGTGACCAGCCCCTTCTCGTGATCGGTGAAGCTCCACCCGTAACCTATGGCTCCGACAAGACGGTTTTTTATATAAAACGGCGATCCGCTCATTCCCGCGGCTATGCCCGTCTCCTCCACGGCTTTCCCGCTGACTCTGACAAGTATGAGGTTTTTGGGATTGCCCCCGTTGGGAATGATATCTATGACCTCGGCCTGAAAGGAGACCACATCCGAACCCTTGACAACGGTGTAGCATTCGCCTTTCATCCCCGGCTTCACTTCCGAAAGAGGCATTATCGGATCGGAGGGAACGAACGGTACGTATTTGAATTTCTCCCTCGCCGCCGCGACGCCTGAATTCGCGCAGAACGACATCAGGATCGCCGCCGAGGCGAGCGCGCCCGAAAATATTTTCACAGCACGGTTCATAACCGCTATTCCTCCTCGGAATCCGCGTCCGAGGAACCAACGGTGCAGCCCGTCTTGGCAAACCTCAGATACGCTATAATAAGTTCGTCCAACTCTCCGTCCAGTACCGCGCTGACGTTTCCGACGCCTCGGCCCGACCTGTGATCCTTGACAAGCTGAAAAGGCTGCAAGGTATAGGAGCGTATCTGGCTCCCCCACGTTATCGCCCTTTTTTCGCCCTGAAGGAACTCCACCTGCTCCCGGCGCTCCCTCTGCGTGCGCTCGAACAAACGGGAGCGCAGCACCTGCATGGCGATAGCCCTGTTCATATGCTGCGACCGCTCGACCTGACAGCTCACCACTATTCCGGTCGGCACGTGAGTTATCCTCACCGCCGAATCTGTCATGTTCACATGCTGCCCTCCGGCCCCGCTCGAACGATAGGTGTCCGTTTTCAAATCCTCGGGGCGTATTTCCACTTCCACGCTGTCGGGCAGTATGGGCAGCACTTCCACTGAGGTAAAACTCGTATGCCTTCTGTGAGCGGCGTCAAAGGGCGAAATTCTCACAAGGCGGTGCACGCCCTGCTCGCCTTTCAAATAACCGTACGCGAAGTCCCCTTTGACCTCGAACGTAACGCTCTTGATTCCGGCTTCCTGGTCCTTCAGTTCATCCAGAATCAGAACGCCGTATCCCCGGGATTCGGCCCAGCGCGTATACATACGGCACAGCATCCCGCACCAGTCCTGCGAGTCCAAACCGCCGGAACCGGCGTGGATGGAGACCACCGCGCTCGATATATCGTACTCCCCGTCCATCAGGACGTATACCCTCTTCGAGGCCATAGCTTCGTCGAGGCGTTTCGCCCTGTCGTAAAATTCCGCCTGCAATTCGGCGTCGTCGGCCTCGGACAGCATTTCGGCAAGCGCTTCGAGGTCGCCCAACTCTCTCTCGAAAGCGCGGAACTCATCTATTCTGTTCCGCGCGGACGCCAGCTCCCGCGATATGCCGAGCGATCCTCCGCTCTCCCAGAAACCTTCTTCCAGTGTTTTCTCAGTCAGCTCTCTGAAACGTTTTTCAAGCCCAGGCAGGTCAAAGACTGTCACGCAATTCGCCGGACGACGAACGCAAATTGGATATGACCGTACTTACAGGTAAAACGACCATAACCATCCCTCCCAATTATTTCGTATTATACTATAACGCGGCTCGATCCCGTTCTATCCGCCCTTTATTCTGATCATGCCCATGGTCATGCTTCTGTCTTTATACCTCAGCGCGCTCATATCCAGAACGCTGTTCTCCCTGCCGGTATCCTCGTGCGGCTTGAGCACCGCGACGCCTCTGCCGCCGTCGGTATCGGTCACAAGAAGGGTGGCGTCGAACTCGTCCGGTTTGTCCGTCCCGGAGAGAAGCAGTTTCACCTCTCCCCTCGCGCAGCCCGGCTGGTCGCAGGTTACGACGCCGATGTAATCCGCCTCGGGGTAAACTCCGTAATCGTTTTTGACCACAGCCATCCGATACCTTCTGCTCGCGCCCTCCTCGGGCTGCCAATCCAGGTATATGCCCCAAAAACCCTCCACGGCGTCCCTGTCTTCGCGAAGCGAGCGATCATACGCTTCGAGCCCGTCTATTATCACCGGCTCGTCGCAGTCGCACGCGAGCGCCGGCAGCGCCGCGCACGCAACGATCGCGATCGCGGCCGCGATTTTCCCGAGACAGCGAAACTTACAGCCCGGCTCACGCCTCAGGAACTTCGACATTGCGCGTCCTCCATCTCATCTCAAATTCCTCGTAATAGGCCTCGTCATCGAAGACCACGCCGGGATAATTCGCCCTGAATCCCTGTGAAGCCGTACCCGCGTTGCTCTGCCTCCCGGTGATGTTGCTGTCTCCTTCCGCCACGACGGAGACCGTCACGCTGGTTATCGCATCGCCGGCGAGTTCCACGTTGAACCGCACAGCCTTGATCCCTTCCACCCTGTAGGCGGCCCCCGTCAGCTCCGAGGCCTTGGGAAGCGCTCCGGCCGATATATCCGTATCCGTGATGTCCGCGAAACAGAACGTGGAGTCGTCGTCCACATACGCTACCCCGGCCCTCACGAGATATATGTCGTGATACGGCCTGATTACGCCCATAGTGACGACGTCCCCCGAAGAAGGCGTGCGGGGAGTCATCCCGGCCACGTCTATCGTATCGGTTCCCATTCCCCCCGTCACAAGGATGGGACGCATCCCCATGCCCGGAAATGTTATATACGAATGCACGCTGTGACTCGTTCCCGAACCGGCGGCGGTTATTCCGTCATAACCGCCCGGCAGCGGGGATGTTATTTCGAGCGCGTCGGTCTTCTGCCCCGAGGGCTCTCCGCCGAAAGTCACCACGTCATCGTCGCTGACCTGTTTGACTCCCGAATACACCGAATACACGATTCGTAACGCGTCCCCTCTGCCGCCGAAGTCGTTCGAGATGAGCTGCACAGGGCCGTTCCATCCGCTTATAGGCGAGGATAAAGCGTTTACCGTTCCGAAATAATGCTCGTTGTTGAGAGGCGCGGAAGGGGGAGGGTCGTCCGAGGGCAGCCCCAGCCCCGCGTTCAAAATCGGCACCTGCAATATGTTGAAAACATCCTGCGCCCTGCGGCGCGCAATGGCCTGGTCGTCGGTAAGCTCGAAGTTGGAGACGAACCCCCACATCAGGGAGCCGGCGACCCCCATCAGTATTCCCATTACTAGGACGACGAACAGCACCTCCACCAGCGAAAAACCGCGCCCCGCCGTCCCTCGCCCGCGTATCACTTTCGGGGATGCCGTCTCTGCCATCAAACTCACCTCTCCATACGTTTGCGGACATGCCAAAGATGTACGATACCGCAACAACAGGCCCAAAGTATACAGCTATACGGTCCCTCGCGCAATAGGTATAAAGTCCCTCTCGAACCCCGGGGGCAAAATCTCAGGGCTCTGCCCCGAACCCCG
>JAISYN010000223.1 GCA_031269915.1 Synergistaceae bacterium | reverse complement strand
AAATTATTGCAGGTCCAGAAAATCAAAAGCGCCGACGGCGCGGCGTACAGAAGCAGCAGAAACAATAGGGCGATGATCCAGGCTTGCAGCGTTTCCCGCCCGCCGAAACCCGGCGTCACGCAGGCGGAGTACATGTTGATCCCCGTCATCACGACCGGCAGCAAATTCAATCCAAAAAACAAAGCGTCGGGGCGGCTCAGGTCGGCGGCAAACAAGAAAGGCTGCCCCGCGATCGCGCCGAAATTTTTCAGCATGTAGTACGCGCCCAACAGCAGCGGGACCTGAATCAAAACCCCGAACGCGGAACGTATAGCGTATATCGGGTGATAAGCGTAACGGCGGTAGAGATTTTGAATCCGCCGCTGCCGCTCAGCTCCGGCACTCTCGGTTTCGATTCTTTGCAGCTGCGGCTTGAGCACGTCCTGAATATGCCGCTCCCGCATTTGCTCCGCGCTCGCAAAGCGCATGAACGGAGCGACAAGCGCCGTCACGCAGAGCGACATCAAAACAAGCGAGACTCCGTAGTTCCCCGAAAGGTAATACAGAACCGAATAGAGTCTCCTGAACATTTCCTCGAAAGGCCAAACGCAAAACGCATACGACAGACCGGCAAATGACATTACGGTATCTCCTCACTCCTGAACCAGGCTCACAAGGTATTCGGCAATCGCTTTCCCTGACGAACCGAAGTTGTAGATGTTCGCTTCGCGAAACGCGGCAAGGCTCTTTTTTTCTTTTTTACTCAGAATATCGCCGACGATCTCCGCGATATGCTCGATCTGTTCGCTGCGGACGACGCTGCCTATTTCGAGTTCGGCCTTATCCATCCAAGCGCCCTCCATGTCGGATAACTCGAACGTCTCCGGGTCGGAGAGGGCGATCTTGAGCGTGATCACCGGCCGCTCGTACAGCAGCGCGTAGTCCATGCGGATATTCGACGTGTCTGAGACCAGGACATCCGCGCGCTCCATCGCGACAGAACCGTCAAGTTCTTTGTCCCATTCCACGTTTTCGTATGTTTTCAACTCGGACTGTATCCGTTGCAGCAACTTCTCTTCTGTTTTCCAAGACTGCGGGTGAGGGCGGAGGATAACGTTGTATCCGGCCTCGGCAAGAAGCGCAATGAAGCGGCTGCCATAGACGAAAAGGCATCCTTTGGTTCCCCAGGAGGGAGCGGCCAGGATGGTTTTTCCGTCCGTCGGAGGCGGCGGATTTTTCATCTTAGACGCGAGGTCGTCCAGATAGGGAAGTCCTGCGGGCACGAGGTCCTTGGGGTCGAGTCCCCGCAGTTTTTCCAGATGACGTATCCCGCGGACCATAAAGTCCCCGACCAGCAAGACCGCGTCGTAGTGGTCCAGCGATCCTTTTTTGTAGAGCCCGACATCGTCGACTCCGTGGCACACGTGAACCAGGCGCTCGATCTGCTGGGGGCGCGGCATCGGGAAGCCCGGAGTTCCTATGTTCGGCGTGGTGGAGAGCATTACTCTCGCCCGGACCTGCCCCATTCTCGCGAAGGCGGCGCTCCCCTCTCCGATATAGCGGGAAAGCATCCGGTCGTTCTCGACGGTCAGGCCAGGATCGTCGATATCCATGGAGTAATAGCTGAAAGGCTGATTCAGCTCGATGAGGGCTTCGACGACGGGTTTGAAGGTGTTCCAGTAATTTTTACCCTCGCTGAAGACAGCTATCGAATCATGTTTCATGGTATTTTCTCGTTTTCTCCCGAAAAGCCCCCAAAAAACGTTTCTCAAGGTATAAAGCAAAGCCCCGGCGAGGCTTATCAAGACATAGACGAGGATATTCCCGCTGCCCGGGTCCAAATAGGCGTACGCCGGTTTGGGAACAAGCATAAACGCGATGGTGAACACAAGCAGGTCACGAAATTTTGCAGCCAAATCAATTCACGCTCCTGTATAATCAACGAGTAGCCATACTTGATGGGATAACATAGCTGCTGTCCAATTTTTTTAACTCGTTATAGGTGTCTATCTCGACGACGTCCTCAAAATCACACTCGCGAATCGTCACCTTATAATCTTTGCTGAAATACTCCAACGGCACCTGATCCCAAAAGCGTTCTTTACCTCCGGGCATCTCGTATACCTGTTTGACGTGTTCCGCCAGTTTCAAGCCGTCACGCTCCGTCCAGTAGGAAATACCGCGCATGAGGTGGCAGTTCCGCCCGCCCACAGATATTTTCGTGATAACACCGCCCTTGCTTTCAAAGCACCAGTCGTCGGTTATTTCCACAGAGGTGCCGAGGTAGTTGCTGTCATATTGATATTTCGTTATCAAATCCTGGTTGCGAAGCCATAGGTCCGCCTCACACACGTAAGCATTTTGCAGCATATAACGGACACACATCATCGACGAAATATTATTGGTTTCGTTGTAAGCCGGGTTTTCCGCGAAACGGATAAACGAGTATTTATAGAGCAGTTGATCGAACTGCTCCGCCAGATACCCGCGGACTATCGTGACATCCGTTATGCCGACCCTCTGCAGCGCGTCCAGAATCGTGTCGATCAATCGGACGCCTTTTACACGCACCAGCGGCTTTGGAGTATTCAGCGTGATCGGTATCATCCTGGCGCCGAAACCCGCCGCAAGAATCACCGCGCGGCGCACCCGGTAAGGCTCCAAAGCGTCGAGACCCTTCGAGGTGATAGCGCCGTCCTGGACAAGCCCCGTTTTATCCAGCTCTTTCAATGTTTTGCTCACGATTTCAGCCGATAGTTTCGTTCGCTCGCATAGAACGCGCCGTGAGAGTTCGAGGCAGTTTTTTTCGGCTTCCAGGAGGGCGAGCAGAGTAAATTGGCTGCGGTTCAGTTTCGTCACCTTCATTCTCTCCCTAATATTCTTCTGAACGCGCCCGCAAGCAGCTTCATCGCCACGTTAGACAGCAGTATCAGCAGCGATACGAAGGCCGCGCATTCGAGCTGCATATTTGCCTCGAACGCGGGGATCATCATGCTGAGCGGTTTTGTGCGCACGTTGCTCAGGAAAGCCACCGCCGAGATCGTCATCATGGAATTTACGAAGAAATAGCTCCCCATCTCCAAAATCGTCGGCAGAGTCATGGGGACGATGACGTCCCGCAATATCCGCCATCTGCTTATTCCCAGCGTCATACCGACCGCCTCCAGATTTCGATTGACCTTGTTCAAAGAGTTGTACGCCATCAGATACGGCGACGCGAAAAAGTGCGCGAGGTTGACAAGCATGAGAATACTCAGGGTACTGTATAAAAACGTTCCTTTGAAAAACAGTACATAGGATATGCCCAACACGATGCCGGGGACAGCGAGTGAAGTGATCGACGCCAAATGCAGCGCCCGGGAAGAAGAGCCGGCCGAACGCGAAGTGAAATATGCTGTCAGGTAGGAGAAAAATACGCCCCACGCAGTTACCGAGAGCGCGATGAACAGAGAATTGACCAGGTACGTATCGGCGCCTTTGCGAAAGCTGTTCAGCGCGTTTTTCAGAGTGAAAGTCATATCATGGGGATATTTGTTTACAAAAGCCAGCAAAAAAAACGACGCTACCGGCAGTACCGCGATTACAATGATAAAAATACAATACGCATACGCCAGCGTCACGACGGCATCGGATGGCTTCTGCTTCCATTTCAGCGTCACGTAACTCTGATTGCCCATATCCCTGCTGAAGGAATCGAGCACAAAAGAAACTACAGCGGGAACGAGCAGCATTGCCCCGATGACGCTGCCTCCCCCGAAATTCAACATGCCTATCACTTCTTCGTACATCATGACAGGCAAGGTGAGGAATCTTCCGCCCACGATCAGAGGAACGCCGTAGTCCGTCACGATCATGGTGAATGTTGCAAAGGCAACCGCTGTTAAAGGTTTATACAAATAGGGCAGCGTTATGGAAACGAACTGCCGGAGCCGGGATATGCCCAGTATCGTGGCGGCTTCATAGGGCGACGTGTCCTCATATTCCAAAATATCCCTCAGCATGAGGTAGGCCAGGGGAAACGAATAAAAGACGGAGCCGGCGACTATACCCCAAAATCCATATACAGAACCCTCTATGCTGAACATGTTCGTCAGTATCCCGTTCCGGCCGAATAGGACGATCAATCCCATGCCGTGAGAGATCGAAGGGATCAGCATCGGCAGCGTCGCGAACATATCGAAGACGCGCTTATACCGTATACCGGAGCGGGCGACGCAAAACGCCGCCAGTAAAGCGGCGGAAATGGATACCATACTCGCGGCGGAGGACACCGCCGCGGAGTTTTTGGCGGCGCGCCACAACCTGGGCGAATTCAAAATCGCGCTTGCGTCGGAGTGCGTCACATACGTCATCATCTGCAGCAGGGGCAGGATAACCGTGGTCACGAGAAAGACAATGAGCAATATCTTCATGGGGGTGAATATTTTCGATTGCATCCTCATTCACCCGTCATTGCAGGTACTGCGCGAGGGAGTTCAATTTCAGGCGTAAATTTTTCACCACGAAATCGCGCACATAATCGTTTGCGGG
>JAISYN010000167.1 GCA_031269915.1 Synergistaceae bacterium | reverse complement strand
ACTTCTGCTTGCTGGAATCGGAGACAACGGATTGTCGCTGATCGGCATGGCATCCGACGAGGCCGTTAAACGGGGCGTTCACGCCGGAAATCTCGTAAAGGAGCTATCGGGCATGATTGGCGGCAGCGGTGGAGGCAAACCCGCCATGGGGCAGGGCGGCGGGCACGACTCGTCGCGTTTGCGGGACGCGCTCGCGTCCGCGGAGAAGATCGTTCGAAGGCAACTTGACAGATAAGCCCGACACGATGAACGAAACGAAAAACAACAAGAGAATCATAGCGCTTGATGTCGGAACTGTGAGAATAGGGGTGGCCGCGAGCGATCCCACGGGAGCCTTCGCCCAGGGAGTCTCTGTTCTGAGATCCGAGGGCGACTGGATCGGCGATCTGGAAATGATAATCGAAAAATACTCGGCCGAAAAAATTCTGGTTGGTATGCCGCGGCGCACGGACGGAAACGACGGACCGGAGGCCGTAAAGATGAGGCTGACTGTGGAACGGCTCAGGATACGCTTTCCCAATATCGAAATAACGACGTGGGACGAGCGTTTTACGACCGTCATAGCGAATCAGGCGATGCTGGAAGGCGGCGTTTCGCGCGCGCGGCGCAGGAACGGCGTCGATAAAGTGGCCGCCGCCGTTTTACTGCAAAATTATCTCGATTCGCTGAGCGGGACATCCGCCGCGAACGCGGCGGCTTCATTACCGCGTCCCGGAAAGAACAGCCGCGGAGGTCGGCATGACAAACGAAAAAGTTACGGATAGGCCGCTGAATATTTGGAAGGGAATTTTTCAATGAAAAAAACGACGTATCGGTCGAGATTTTACAAACATTCCGAAAACACAAGCCAAACGTTTATCCCGTCGGCGCCGGACGCATCGAAACGCCGCCGCCAGCTCGAAAAGCATGGAATACGCTCCGCCCCTTTTTTCACAGGGCGGATTTAGATTTACAGCGGGGAACGGCGTTGAAATTTCCTGAAGGCGTTAAAATGACTCCCATGCTGAAACAGTACGAGAAATGGAAGGACAGATATCCGGACTGTTTGCTGTTGTTTCGTATGGGGGATTTTTTTGAGCTGTTTTTCGACGATGCGAAGGCGGCCTCAGAAGTCCTGGACATAGCTCTCACCGCGAGGGATCCCGATAAGTCCATACCTATGGCCGGCGTACCGCACCACGCGCTCGACTCATATCTGGGCCGTCTCATCACGGCCGGTTTCAGAGTCGCTATCTGCGACCAGGTCGCCGAACCCGACGGGAAAACTCTGGTGGAACGCGACGTCGTCCGCGTCGTGACGCCGGGGACATTTGTACCGCAGGACGCGCCCGGCGAGGGGAAACTGGCCTCTGTCACGCCTGGCTCCGATATCGTATCGATAGCTCTTCTCTCGTCAGGTACAGGGAGACTGGAGGCGGGAACTTTTCCGCCCGACGAGGCGGCCGCGCTCATTTTGACGTTTTCTCCCGGTGAAATACTGATACCGAAAGGGAAAGAAGCGGAGTTCGCGTCGTTCTGGAAGGACGCCGAGGCGCGAGTTTCCGCGACTGTCTCTCGCGAACGGGGGGAGTTCTCCGTTACGCACGGCGTCGAATGGCTGTGCAAAAGATGGGACATCCCCACGCTGAGGGTCATGGGCTTCGAGGATAACGATCCGGCTGCCGGAGCGGCCGCGGCGGTTCTCAGATATCTGGAGGAAACTCAGTTCGGGGGAGCTGGGCACGTAAACAGAATATTTCCGATCCTTCCGGACGGAATGTTGATACTGGATCACGCGACGCAGGTAAACCTGGAATTGCTGGACTCGTCCGGGCCCTCGCTTTTTTCGGTGCTGAACCGCTGTAAAACCTCGATGGGACGCAGGCTTCTTCGTGAATGGATTTCCCATCCGTCCAAACGCATCGCCGAAATATCTTTCAGGCAGGACTGTATCGCATTCCTTGTCGACGACAATCCGTTCCGCAAAAAAATGACCGAAACTCTTTCAGGATGCGGGGATATCGAACGCGCTCTCTCGCGCATGGGAATGAAAGTCGGCAACCCGAGAGATATCGGCGTCATCAGGGATACGCTGTCCGCTCTGCCCGGCGTCATGTCGCTTGCAGAAAGCGCCGGCTGTCCTCAGATACGCAAATTGTTCGAGGGACTTCCCGATTTGTCCGAAGCGCGAGCACTGCTCGAAAATTCGATAGCCGACGAACCGCCGAGGACGCTCCCCGCCGGAGGGGTCATAAGAACCGGCTATGACGAAACGCTGGACGGTTACAGGGATGCCATAACCCGCGCGGAGGAAAATCTCAAGACGTTCGAAGCCCAGGAACGAGAACGCACCGGATTGAAAGTGAGAGTCGGGATAAACCGAGTGTTCGGATATTACATCGAAGTGGGGAAAAACTTTGCCGACAGCGTCCCGGACGACTATATAAGGCGTCAGACGGTGTCGAACGGCGAACGTTTCGTGAACGAACGGCTGAAAGAGATAGAGCGCGGGGTTCTTCACGCCGAAAGCAATATCAGGGAACGGGAAGAGAGCCTTTATAAAGATATAGTCTCGTTTTTGCTCGCGCACAGCTCAGAATGCCAAGCCGCATCCTCCTCCATAGCGGAGGCCGATGTCCTCTGTTCCATGGCCGAGGTCGCCCGCGATAATTCCTATACCAGACCGCTCATGGACGACAGCAGGGTCTTTGCGGTTCGAGGAGCGCGCCATCCCGTGATAGAGAGGACGCATTCCACAACGCCCTTCACGCCCAACGACATAACGCTCGACCCGGACGATGCGAACGCCGGCTGCATAGCTATAATAACGGGCCCCAACATGGCGGGCAAGTCCACATATCTCAGGACCGCGGCGCTCATAGCGCTCATGGCGCACGCCGGATCGTTCGTGCCTGCCGAAGAGGCGCATATCGGCCTGATCGACAGGATATTCACAAGAATAGGGGCGCATGACGAACTGACGCAGGGGCGCAGCACTTTCATGGTTGAAATGGTCGAGACGGCCGCTATCCTGCGGCACGTCACCGCCCGCAGCCTTGTCATATTGGACGAAATCGGGCGCGGGACATCGACCTACGACGGCATGAGCCTGGCGTGGGCCGTACTGGAATTTCTTGACCTGAACGTGGAAGGCAGGACGAAAGCGCTTTTTGCCACTCACTATCACGAACTGACGAACTTGTCGCTGCCTCAGTTGACGAACCTCAGCATGGCTGTCGAGGAGTCCGCCCGAGGAGTGAAATTTCTTCACAAAGTCGTCCAGGGTTCCGCCGACAGATCATACGGGATAGAGGTCGCCCGCCTGGCCGGGGTGCCGGGCATCGTGGTGCGGCGCGCTCAGGAGATACTCGATGAATTGGAGAACAGCTCGGACGCGTTGAATAGAAATCTGGGAGAGATGTCGAAAAAGAATGTCCAGAAAGATATATTTTTCGACGTCGAACGCGAAGGGGTGATCGAGGAACTGTCACAGTGCGAACCGAACCGCATGACGCCTATGGACGCGCTCGACATGGTGTTCCGCCTCAGAAAAAAGAGCATGAGGATATTGGGGCTGAAATGAGCGCAGCGGCGGGCGCGATAAAAAAACTGGATCCGGGAGTATCGAGCCGCATAGCGGCGGGCGAGGTGATAGAACGCCCGGCGTCGGCGGCCAAGGAACTGTTGGAAAACTCCATAGACGCCGGTTCATCGGACATAAGAATAATTCTTGGGCAGGGGGGGAAATCCTCCCTCATAATTGAGGACGATGGCGCCGGGATAGCGTTCGGCGACCTGCCGCTCGCGATAGAGAGATATGCGACCAGCAAGATAGCGACGCTGGAGGACCTCGAACGGGTCAGTACCCTGGGGTACCGGGGAGAAGCCTTGGCGAGCATAGCGGCTGTGAGCAGGCTGGAATTGCGGAGCAGAAGAAGGAAAGACGAAACCGGCGGAGTCGTCCGGGCGGAGGGAGGCGAGATAATACTGTGCGCCGAAGTGCCATGCCTGCCCGGAACCCGCGTCCAGGCCGACGATATGTTTTACAACCTTCCCGCTCGGAGAAAATTTCTAAAAAACTCCCCGGCCGAATTAAAAAGAATAATTCAGGTTGTTCAGGACTGCGCCGTCGCCAATCCTAAAATTCGCTTCCGCGTGTCGAACGACGGGAAAAATCTGCTCGATATCGGCGGAGTCCCGACTACCGACGAGGCGCTGCAGGCCCTTTGGGGGGAAGAACACCGTTCCGTGCGCGCCGATGCGCGTTCGGGCAACGCATCGGTTCAGCTCTGGTGGAACGGGCTTCCCGGTTCGCGCCGCGTAAACATGACGGCTTTCGTCAACGGGCGCAGAGTGCAGGATCCGACGATAAGAGCCGCTCTGAACGCCACAGACGCTTCGATTTACGGCGAATGGGTGGTAATGCTGACGCTTCCGCCTGAGGATGTAGATGTCAACGTGCACCCCACAAAGGCCGAAGTGCGTTTCAGAAAATCCGGGCCTATTTTCGAACTCGTCCTGAGGTGCGCCAGAAAAGCCCTCCTATCCGGAGGCGGTTTCACGGACGCCGCCGATTCTAATGAAATACACGCGCACGTCGTCGATCCGTGGGATAATTACACGCCGCAAAATATATCCGGGCCCAGGGCCGACACGATCTCGGAAGGCGAGAAACGCCTGTTCACAGGCGAGGAGCCGGAACACTCCAGAAAATATCTGGGACAGGTTCAGGAAGGATATCTCGTGTTCGACGATCCGAGAGGGCTCTGTCTTGTGGACGCACACGCCGCGCACGAGAGGATTCTTTACGAAGGGATAGAGGATTCATACGCGGGTCAAACTATCGCCGCGCAAACGCTTCTTTCCCCTCAGGAGTTGCCTCCGGCGGTTGCGGCCGCGGTCTCGATTCACGGGGACGAACTCTCCGGAATGGGGTTTTCCTTTGATCGCATGGACGGCGGCGACGGAAAAGAATCCACGCCGGTTCTAATTTCCGTCCCTGTTTTAAGAGGCCTCGGGAGGATGTCCCCTCTCGAGATGCTTCGTTCCGCGATAAAAGGCATAGAAGAGGAGACAGACCCGTCGAAGCGAGACCGCGAAGTGTGGTGGAGGTGGGCTCGAACAGCGTGCAGGGACGCGATAAAGCTGGGTGAGACTATAGAACGGAATGAAGCCATAGACCTTTTCGACAGGCTGGAGCGCTGCCGGAGCCCTTACAGTTGTCCCCATGGACGTCCGACGACGATATTTCTCGCCGGTGAAAAACTCAAAAAATGGTTCGAGAGATGACCGCCGCGGAAGAACGCGACGACGTCGTTTACGCCATAATAGGGCCGACGGCGGCGGGAAAAACACATGTGGGCTTTGAACTCGCGCGGCGGATAAACGCCGAGATAATCTCAGTGGATTCGCGTCAGGTTTACAGATACCTCGATGTCGGAACCGATAAAATTTCGCGTGAAGACTGCCGGATCGTCCCCCATCATCTCGTCGATGTGGCTGACCCGGATGAAATTTTCACGACCGGGGATTTTCTGGTAAGGGCCGGAGAGGCGATCAGGCGCATAAGAGCCAGAGGCAGGATTCCGCTGCTGGTGGGGGGGACTCCGATGTACTACAAAGCGCTCGAGGGCAATTTCCTCTCCGAAAATCTGCCGAAGGACGAAAAGATGCGCGCAAAATTGGAAGCGGAGGCCGAAGCACGGGGGCTTCAGTCGCTTCACACGGAAATGTCCGAAGCGGATCCTATCGGAGCATCCAGGATTCACCCCAACGACAAAGTTCGCATATTGAGAGCCCTAGAACTATTCAGGCTTACAGGGCGCAGTTCCGCGGAACTATACGCGAGCGAGAGAAAAATGGGGATCGGGCGCCGTATAGTATATTTCGCAATAACGCTTCCAAGGGAACAGCTTTACAAAAAAATAGAGGACCGGGCCGCATGTCAGTTTCAATCCGGCTATCCCGAGGAGGTGAAATGGCTTTTGGCGCACGGATATTCGAGAGAACTTCCCGCCTTGAGCGGTTTCGGATATAGGGAACTCGTCATGTTCCTGGACGGAAGTATCACGTTCGACGAGGCCCTTTGCGGGGACATAAAATCCACAAAAGCATTTTCCAGAAGACAGGCGACTTGGTTTCGTAAATTTCATCCAATTTTATGGTATGATTTATCGAAAATTACCATGAGCAAAACGGTAGAAGATATGGCTATGAAAGTCAGTTCCGGATTCCTTGGATGAATTTTGTTTCGGCAAACCCTACCGGACTCTGTTTCGGAGTGAGAAGGGCCATAGAGCGTCTTGAAGCGGCTCTGGAGAAATACGGCAAAGTCTATTCGCTTGGAAGCCCGATTCACAATCCGCAGGAAGTAGGGAGATTGTCGTCTTTAGGACTCGAGGTTGCGAGTGACGTACGCGGTATTTCGGAAGATTCCGTCGCTTTTATCCGCGCGCATGGCGTCACCCGTTCGGAATCAACTGAACTGGAAAGCAGGTGCCGCGTCGTTATAGACGGAACGTGCCCTTTCGTCAGGAGGGCGCAAAGCAGGGCCGAATCGCTTTCAGCCGATGGATACAGGGTGGTGGTACTGGGAGATCCGGAGCATCCTGAGGTAAAGGGGATACTGGGATATATCGACGGCGAGTCGCTCGTGATAAACGGGGCGAACGACATAGACTGCGGAAGGCGTTACGGGAAAATCGGGATTTTGAGTCAGACCACTCAGAAGGAGGAAACTCTGGCGGAAATCGTCTCAAAGTTCGTATTCCTCGCGGACGACATCAAGGTATATAATACTGTCTGCCAAGCTACTATCGAACGCCGGAAAGCGGTAAAAAAACTCGCCGCGTTGGTGAGTGTTTTGTTGGTAATAGGCGGGAAAAACAGCGCTAACACCCGCGAACTCTTCGAAATAGCAAAAAACACGGGCGTACCTTCTCTTTGGGTGGAACACGCCGGAGAAGTGGACTGGGGGTGGTTGAAAGGCAGAGGGACCATAGGAGTGGCAGCGGGCGGAAGTACGCCCGACTGGCTCATAAATGAACTGACATGTAAATTAAAGAGGCTGTAGGTCCGAGGAGGATGTGACGGTAATGGTGGACGAGATCCGCAATGGTGAATTGACGACGCATACGCCGGGAAACGCGGCGGCGGAAGAGACGATGGAGAGTATCATAGAGCAGATGGGCGGCTTTGAGGATATCCATCGCGGCAAAGTGGTCGAGGGAGTCATCGTCGACTCCAGAGACGATGGTTGGCTTGTGGACGTGGGCTTCAAATGCGAAGGTTTCCTCCCGCTGAAGGAGTGGACTCACCCCGTTCTGGTTGAGTCCGCGCAGGAAACGGCTGTGAAAGACAAGGTCCGCGTGCAGGTGACCAATATCAGCCAGGGTGAGGAAGCCCAACTGACATTGAGCCGGTGGCGTTGTGAATTCGACGAAAGATGGAACCGGCTCGAGGAAGAACTCGCGAAAAACGAGATAATCGAAGTACGAGGGAGGCGCAAGGTAAAAGGCGGCCTCATCGTGGACTGCTTCGGGCTGGAGGGTTTCATTCCCATCTCACACCTGGCGGAAGAAGGACGCGGAATCAACCCGAGCAAGCTGATTGATCAGAGCTTCCAGGTGAAAGTCATCGAACGCGATCGCCGTAAACGCCGTTTCGTCATGTCCAGACGTTCCATACTGGAAGAGGAAATGAGCGCGGAGCGCGAGAAGTTCTACAATTCCGTCCACGAGGGCGATGTGCTGGAGGGCGAGGTCAGCAGCATCACTAACTTCGGCGTATTCGTCAATCTCGGCGCCATCGAGGGACTCATCCATATAACTGAACTTGCGTGGCAGCGCAACCCCAAGGCCAAGGAACTCGTGAACAAAGGCGACACGGTGAAAGTCAAAGTCATAGGGATAGATCGCGACAAGAACCGCGTTTCGCTTTCCATGCGCCAAACGCTTCCGGACCCATGGGACAGCGCCGCGGAACATTGGCTTCCAAAGATGGAGACCGAGGGCATAGTCACCAATATGACAGATTTCGGAGCGTTCGTCGAGATAGAAGCGGGGGTAGAAGGCCTCATTCATATAGGAGACTTGAGCTGGTCGCGGGTAAAACACCCGAAAGAATTATTGAAGCGCGGACAGAAGGTCAGAGTAGTCATATTGGAAGTGGATAAGGAGCGCAAACGCATAAGCCTCGGATACAAACAGCTCAACGATCCGTGGCGCGACATAGAGTCACGTTTCGCCAAAGATCAGGATGTCGCGGTGAAGGTGATCCGCCTCGCCGATTTCGGAGCGTTCGTAGAACTGGAACCGGGCGTTGAAGGGCTGATACATATATCACAGTTGAGCCGGACGAGAATAGAGAAGCCGAGCGACATACTGAAAACCGGGCAGGAAATCACGGCCCGTATTTTGGAGGTAGACCAGGCTACGCGGCGAATCAGGCTTTCTTTGAAATCCCTCCAGGCAGAGGAAGAAAAGCGCTTTTCCGACGACGCTCCCGCACGCGTCGAACATGAACATCGCCAGAGACGCGACGACGGGGAGCGCAAACATAACAGAGAACGCGGTCCCCAGATGCCTTCGGAAGAAATTTCCATGACAATAGGCGATTTCCTGAAGGCCAAAGAGGAAGAGGAAAATTCCGCTGAAACCGATTCGGAATAAGGACAAATCCGCCAATTTACGCCGGATATCACGGTATCCGGCTTTTTTGCCGGCTTAACGGAGCGCCGGCGCAAGTCATGGACGGAGAGGTGAACGGCCGCGGACATCAAAGAGGCGGTACTCAAAGAAATCAGCGACGTTTCGTCGTATCTCTGTAAAACAGGGCTCATCGCCGGAACATCCGGCAACGTCAGCGCGCGTATTCCTCAAACGGATCTCATCGCCGTCACTCCGTCCGGAATCAGCTACGATCTGTACGCGGCAGATATCATGTGCGTGGTCGACGCCGACGGAAATCAGTTGGAAGGGCCTTATAGGCCATCGTCCGAAACCCCCATGCATATGGCGCTCATGAAAGCGATGCCTTGGGTGAACGCAATCATTCACACACATTCGCCCTACGCCGTGACCTTCGCGGTTCTGGGAGAACCCATTGCGGTCGTCAGCGTCGAAGGCCTGAAATTCGGAGCGTCCCTGATATATCCGACGGACGGCTTTATAACACCCGGCAGTCCCGATACGGGACGCGCGATTTTAAAGGCTGTCGAAAAACCGGATGCGGCAAAAAACGCCGTGCTGCTGCGAAACCACGGTTTAGTTGTGATGGGAGAAACGATAGCGCAAACGCTGGACCTCGCTCAATCGGCGGAACTGACCGCACGGATTTACTACCAGGCGAGAGCTGTTGGAGACCCCATAAGGCTCACCAAAGAACAGATAACGCGCGCCTCCGCGCAGTATATCTCAAAGAAGAAGTGACGACAGCGGCTCACATATCCCGCCCGAATGCATTGAAACTTTTTGCGTACCGCCTCAAGACCGCAATCCAAAGCGAGATCAACTTTTCGTCATAACCTTGTGAAACATTGCTTTCCGCTCTCCTGAAAATTCGAAGGTATAATTATCGGCAGACGGCAAGATTTAGGGGAGTGAATCGCATTGAGCTATATTGACGAGGTAAGGCTCGACTATGACAGGGAGGAACGCAAGGGAGTGGGTGAAGTCATCTACTGTCCCGGCAAGTCGGACTCGCAGTTGTCCGGTATCGCGGCGGACGTCAGGGAACGGCGCATGAACATGGCTTTCAGCAGGCTGAGTTCGCGTCAGGCTGAACTTATTTCGGAGGGAGAACCTCCGATGATATATGATCCGGTCGCGCGCCTTGGGACGATCGAATTTTCCCCGCCGCCCAAATTGCGGGCATCCGTAGCCGTGATAACCGCCGGAAGCAGCGATGTGCCGGTGGCGGCAGAAGCGGCGGCCATCGCCGCGTTTTTTGGCTGCGATGTGAAAAGGTTTTTCGACGTCGGAGCGGCTGGCCTGCATCGTCTGCTGAAAGTGCTGCCTGAGATACGGGAAGCCGATATAGCGATCGTGGCGGCCGGCATGGACGGAGTGCTGCCGACCATCGTGACGGGGCTCGTCCCTTGTCTTGTCATAGGGTTGCCGACGTCCGTCGGTTACGGCATAGCCTCCAACGGGGTTGTCGCGCTCAACACGATGCTGTCTTCCTGCTCGCCAGGCATGGTGGTAGTAAACATCGACAACGGCATAGGCGCGGGCCTCGCCGCCGTTATCGCCGCGAAGAACGCGGAGAAGATTTCACGTCGGCCGCAGTGACGGCCTGAAGTCTATCGCCGCGCTATATCTATTCTCTGCTGTCAAAAACGGTTCACTTTTCGGCTTGCGGGTATTATAATAATCCTGCCCACCCCAAACTTGACGGCATTTTGAACATGCGCCGGGCACGGAGGGAAGAATTCGCCGAAATGAAATGGACATCGGCGTTCCGCAGGTTCGCGGAGGTATTCGGGGCGACGGGTTGCCCGTCCGGGAATCAGGGAGGTTATTGGCTGACGAATATGAACGAACTTGTGGAACGTGCTCTGAGACACGGTTTTTCCCACGCTTCTTTGCTGGATGTTTCGACGCTCGCGGTGCGAAACGAGGTTCGGGATATGTGCCGCGCCGATAAATGCAATCGCTACGGCAAAAATTGGATGTGCCCCCCGTACTGCGGAACTCTTAAAGACAACGAACGCCGTATGTCAGAATACGAATCCGGCCTGATAGTGCAGACTACCGGAGAACTGGAGGACGACTTCGACTACGAATCCATGAAGGATGCCGGTCTGCGTCAGAAGCGGCTGTTCGCCTCGTTCCGCTCCGAACTGACGTCCGATTACCCCGGCCTTTTGCCGCTTGGCAACGGGACCTGCGAGATATGCGAAAAATGCGCCTGTCCCGATTCCGCCTGCCAGTTTCCGGAAAAAGCGATTTCTTCGATGGAAGCGTTCGGGCTGGTGGTGAGCGACGTGTGCGAAAAAAACGGCATCGGTTATTACTACGGGCCAAAGACAATTACCTATACGGGCTGCTATCTGTTAAGATAATACGGGTGTAATGCCGCGGCGCTATAAACAAAAACGAAGGGGAGTATGTGTCAATGGCTGACATTCTGGGCGAGATCAGCGAAAACCTGCAGAACGGCAAGGCGAAGGTCGTGGTGGAATTGGTTGGGCGCGCCCTCAGCGAAGGCATATCGGCGCAGAAGATACTGGACGATGGGCTTCTTGCCGGAATGGGCATAATCGGGGGCAAATTCAAGGCGAACGAAGTGTTCGTTCCGGAGGTGCTTGTCGCCGCCCGGGCCATGAACAAAGGCGCGGAGGTTTTGAAACCCGTCCTCGCCGCCGAAGGCGTCAGCGCAAAAGGCAAGGCTGTCATCGGCACCGTCAAGGGCGATCTTCACGACATCGGGAAAAACCTGGTCAAGATGATGATGGAAGGCCGCGGCATAGAAACGATAGACCTCGGCGTCGACGTGCCTTCGACCCGTTTCCTTGAGGCCGCCAAAGAGCACGGCGTATCGCTTATCTGCTGCTCCGCGCTTCTCACTACCACAATGGGCGAGATCAAGACCGTCGTCAACGTCATCAAAGCCTCCGACATAGCGGGCAAAGTAAAGGTGATGATAGGCGGAGCGCCAGTGACACAGGCATTCTGCGACCAGATAGGCGCCGACGGTTACGCCCCGGACGCCGCAAGCGCGGCTGAAACCGCCGAGACGTTCATCTGAAGTATATTATCCGGATAATTTCATAGCGGCATTAATCACATGCGATACCGGCGCGGACGGCATCCGCGCCGCGGCCTTATTCCGAATCCAAATCAATACTCCGGAGGCATATCCGCGAGTTCCTCCATGGAAAACACCGGCCCGTCGACGCAGACGTATCTGCACCCTATGTTGCACTTTCCGCACTTTCCCACGCCGCATGTCATCCGCATTTCGAGCGTGGTGTAAAGCCTGTCCGATGGCATCCCCAGTTCCGCCAGCACGCCCCGCACGGCCTTTATCATCATCGGAGGCCCGCAGAGCACGGCGTGAAAATTGCCAAAATCCAGCGGGATGTCTCGGAGCAAAACGTGGGGAAAACCGACAAGACCATCCCAACCCCGCTCACTATTGTCAATAGTGAGGCGGATATTCGCGCCGCCGTTTCCGGCCCAGTCGTCGTATTCGTACGTGAAACAGTGGTCTCTGGCAGTCCGGGCCGCAAGCAGCATTTCAATTTTACCGTACTTCGCGCGGTTTGCGCCATCCAGCACATACAGTATGAGAGGCCGCAGGGGCGCGAGCCCAAGTCCCCCGGCTATAAAAAGTATGCCGCCGCCCTCCATCTTTTCCAGCGGAAACGTGTTGCCGAAAGGACCGCGTATCCAGACGAAATCGCCTTCCTTCAAGCTGTGTATCATATCTGTCACTCGGCCGGTACGTTTTATCGTTATCTCGAAATAATCGCGGTTCAGCGGGGACGATGAAAAACCGAACGGACATTCGCCAGTGCCGGGTATGCTGAACTCGACGAATTGACCCGGCATAAATTCCATAACGCCGCCGCCCGTGATTTTCAGCCTGTAGGTTTTGACGTCCAGCTCCGGCGACGAAGTCTCCTGTATAATCTTCTCTATCCGCGCTCTAACGGGCAGATAAGGATTTCCGCCGACATTCATGCTCCCGCCTCCATGAGGGCCTCCGCGACCCTTTTGACGCTTATTCCGACGGGGCAGCTCCTCACGCATCTTCCGCAGCCGGTGCAGGCCGTCATGCCGGTATTTCGCATTACGTAAAGATATTTGTGCAGCACGCGCTGGCGGTAACGCTCGGCCTTCGTGCCCCGCGGATTATGGCCGGACGCGTGAAGGGTGAACCGCGGATACATGCAACTGTCCCAGCAGCGGTACCGGTCCGTCGCCCCTCCCTCGCTTACGTCCCTGAACTCGAAACAGTGACACGTCGGACATATATACGTGCACATGCCACAGCCCTGGCACGCCGTCAGCATCTCCTCCCAATCGACAAGCCCGAAAATTTCCGCCTCGCGCATCTCACCCCGCAGGCGTATCGCCGGTTTTGAGGTTCGAGCGCTCCGTGAATTGTCACATTCTATTTCAGAGAGCCCATATTTCGCGAACGCCGACGCCCCTTTAACGCTCAACCGGGCGACTTTGAAAATGTCTTCGCCGATCGGCTCCAGCATCACGTCGCAGAAATCCGAAAATTTCATATCAAGCCCCAGAGATTCGCAGAAACAGCCGGGTTTTTCAGAGACGCACGCCATGCCGATGATCAGGTTTTCCCTCATGCGCCGCTCGAAAAACGGGTCTTTATAGCGACCGTTCAAAAAAACCTCGCGCATCACGCGAAGCGCTTCAAGGTCGCACACTCTCGCGGCGAATATAACCGTCGGCACAGGGTCTTCCGCGGAAATCGCCTCGCCGCCCCTGAATGAAATCAATCTTTCAGTCTGCGGGAAATAAAACTCCTTCGATGATTTATAACTTATCGCGTCGCCGAACAAAAACGTTTCGGGAGGAGATACGCGGTATTCTACCGCTTTCCCATCCCGTACAGGCCCAGCGACTCGCATTTTCACAGCGATCGACGAGAGAAATGCCACTATCTCGTCCCTTGTAAGCGTGTCATTCATTGTCTTTTCCCCAGAAACCCGGCTCTCCGTCGTCCTGGCTGTACGTCTGCAAAGCCGGGAGCGTTTCCGTGTCCATTCCGGCACGGTATCCGTATTCGGCGTCGATGAAATCCGTGACCGACTTTATCAGATAGCGGACGTTCACGCCCGACGCGCAGACATTTTCGCACGCCCCGCACTCCACGCAGCGCCCTGCGAGATGCATCGCCCTGCCGAGGTGATATATCATTTTCGCGCCCGTGTCCGGCTTCGACGGCTGCCAGTTAGGCGTTCCCCTGTCCATGAAGCAGGTTTCGCAATAACAGCCGTAACAGGCCTGCCTGCACGAAAAACAGAGAATGCACTTGTCCATCTCCGCGCGAAAACGGTCCGCGGAATTTCCTTCCGCGCTTGCCGCCGCGTACCCGCTCAAAACCTCCCGCGCTCCCCTTATCTCACTGTCAAAGACGGGCGCGCGCCTGGAGGAACACTCCGCGCACGCCGCAAGCGTCAGCCCGTCCGAGTCCGTCATTCCGGCGCACTCCATTCCTATGATGTAAATGTTCTTCCGATCGAGCTGCCTTTCGACTATCAGCGCGGCTGCCGCGCGGGCGTCGCACGGCTTCGCCACCAGAGCCGCGACGACGCCCTTTACGTCCGCTATATACCGGGCCAGGCTTGGAACGCATCTGGAGTTCCACGAGAGCCTGCCCGAGTCCTCCGGTTTTTTGACAATTATCGGCATCGCGACGCCGGAAACGGAAGACCGTTCCCCGAAACCGACGACGGCGCCGGCGGTTCCGTCGCGCAGCAGCGATTCGCACAACTCGCGAAGCGACTTTTCCTGGTATTCAAAGTTCACTGACGCCGCCTCCGGTCATTCTGTTCGGGCCGAGCGCCGCAACCGCTTCCGTGACGCCTCGCACGATCTCGGCGAATCTCGCCCCTTCGCTGGCGCTGACCCATGTGAAATGCACCCTGTCCGGCTCCACCCCGGCCGTGACGAGCAATTTTTTCAGTACGGCAAACCTGCGCCGGGCGTACAAATTGCCCGCAAGATAGTGGCAGTCGCCAGGATGACAGCCGCTCACCATCACTCCGTCGGCCCCGTCGGCAAGCGCCTTGATTATGAATAAAGGGTTCACGCGTCCCGAACAGGGAACGCGTATTATCCTGATGTTGGGCGGGTACTGCTGGCGGCCCGTCCCCGCCAGATCAGCCCCGGCGTAACTGCACCAGTTGCAGAGAAATGTCACTATGACCGGCGTCCAGACGCTCATTGTCACCGCGGCCTCACACGCAGCCGCAAGGGGCGCCGCGAAGCAGGTATTCCAACTCGTTCATAACCTGCGTGTCGCTGAAACCGTTCACATCTATCGCTCCGCAGCGGCAGACGGCGCTGCATGTCCCGCACCCTTTGCACAGAACTTCGTTCACCACGGCCTTTTTCACCGTTATGCGGCGTATCGCTACATCCTCGACGCTCACGGCTCCATACGCGCAAACGTCCGCGCAAGCTCCGCACGCCGAACAGAGCCCGGTGTCGACCCTGGCGATTGCCCCGTCGGTTTCCAAAAAGTCCCTGCTCAAAACCGTGGCCGCGCGCGCCGCGGCGGCACGCCCCTGTACGACGCATTCACGAAGTCCCTTGGGGCTGTGAGCCAATCCGGCAAGGTATACGCCCTCGGTGGCAAAATCGACAGGCCTCAGTTTCGCGTGGGCTTCGAGGAAAAACCCGTCCTGATTCAGCGGTATTTTGAGCATCCGGGCCAGCCGTAAATTCTCCTCCATATTCGGCCGCATTGCCGCCGCGAGCGACAAAATATCGGCTTCGAGAATCACTTCGGCGTCGAGCGTAAGGTCTTTCGTTTTCACCAAAACGCGCGCGCCCTTTGTCCTGACGGACGGATAATTGCCGTCCGCGAAACGGATGAACCGCACTCCAAGTTTCCTCGCTTCGGCGTATAAATCCTCATTCACGCCATAGCAGCGCATTTCACGGAACAGTATGCTCACATCGCAGCCGGGATATTTGAGCTTGATATATATCGCATTCCTCAAAGCCTGTCCGCAGCATACCCTCGAACAATAGGGCCGGGTTTCGTCACGCGAACCGACACACTGAATCATCGCGACGCTGCGTAAACCAGCCAGAACATCCGGCTCGCGCAGACGCCGTTCCAGCTCCGTGTGCGTCACGACCGCGCCGCTGCCCCAGCCAAAACCGTCGGGAATTGTCTCTTCAGCGCCGACGGCCACGATTACGACTCCGTGAGATATCTCCTCCGTTCCGTTTTCCGTCTCCACCGTCGTTTTGAAATTGCCCACGTAACCGTCGATACTCGATATTATGGACGACGTGTGAATTTCTATATTGCGGTCATTCAGCACCGACTGTATCAGGTCGTCAATTCTCGGGCTCATGGGGCGGCCGGCGCGGTCGTATGCCAAAGATCTCGCGTGTCCGCCAAATTCCGGCCCTCGCTCCGCGATATGAACATGATAACCCATGCCGCTCAGTTCCATCGCGCACTTCATGCCGGTCACGCCTCCGCCTATAACGAGCGCGGCGTGCTCAACCGGAATTTTTTTACGGACGAGCTGTTTGGCGCCAATCGCCTTTCCGACTGCCATTGTAACGAGTTCTTTGGCTTTTTCAGTGGCCGAGGCCCTGTCTTCCATGTGAACCCAACTGCATTGATCGCGAATGTTGGCCATCGTAAAAAGATACGGATTGAGGCCGGCCGACATCAGAACGTTTCGGAACAGGGGTTCGTGCGTGCGAGGCGTACACGACGCCACTACGACGCGGTTAAGTCCGTATTCCGCTATGCGTTCGGAGATTGTTTTCTGCGCGTCGACCGAACAGGTAAACAGCGATTCGTCGGCAAAAGAGACGAAGGGCAAGGTGCGCGCGTGTTCCACAACTTCCCTCACGGCAAGATATCCTCCGATATTTACGCCGCAGTGGCAGACGAACACGCCAACGCGAATCGGATCACGGCTGACGTCTCTCTCGGGGACGGCGGGAATTTTCTTGAAAAATCTGCCGTAAACAGGGTCTTCATAAAGGTTTGCGTCAGTTCCGCCGGCAAAGCGCGCGCATATCGCGGCGGCCGCGCTCGCCTCGACCACGGTCTCGGGTATGTCTTTCGGTCCCGCGGCCGCGCCGCAGACCGTCACTCCATCACGCGACGTCGCCGGAGCCCCCAGGTCGTCCGTCCGCACGAAACCGTGGATATCGGTTCTGACCCCGATCCGTCCGTAAAGAGTTCGATTTTTTTCGTCGGGCTTCATGCCGACAGACAGCACCGCCATATCGTACCTGCCAAAAGACACTCCGTTTTCAGAACAGTAGCTTATTACAATCTCTCCCGACAATGCATCGCGCGTCACGCCGCCGACCCGGCTGCGTATGAAATTCACCCCGTATTTGCTTTTAGCGGTTTCGATATATCGGTCGAAATCCTTTCCGTAAGCCCTCATCTCCATGTAAAAAATATCTATGGCTCTCACGCCGGGAAGATGTTCCTTCGTTATGGACGCTTCCTTTGCGGCGTACATGCAGCAGACGGCGGAACAGTAAGGCGCGCCGCACTGAATGTCGCGCGACCCGGCGCACTGGATGAAAGCTATGCGCTCAGGCGGTTTTCCGTCCGACGGGCGCTTTATGTGTCCCGCAAACGGCCCGGACGCGGACAGAATTCTCTCGTATTCGAGGCTTGTAACGACATCGGCGTATCTGCCGTAACCGAGTTCCGGGGGCAATTCAGCGCTCGCCTCATACCCGGCCGCCAAAATCACTGCGCTGACGTTCAGCTCAAACACTTCCCCAGTCTGGTTGTGGCGTATGGAAGCCGGCCGACAGGCTTCCTCGCACATTCTGCACTCGCAGCAGATCGAACAGTCAAGGCACCGGCGCGCTTCAGCCAGAGCCGTCCTTTCGTCGTAGCCGATCTCGACCTCGTCAAAACCGGCCGTGCGGCGTTTCATTTCTATCATCGGCATTGCCGCTCTCGGAATGACCTGTTTTGATCCGGTATCTATACTCTCCAGCGGAGTCTGCGGCAGCGCGAAAGGCCGCACGTCGCCGTTTCTTCCCTCAAGGTAATTGATTATAGCCGCCGCCGCGCTGTTGCCGTCAGCTATAGCCTCAATAGCCGTAGCGGGCCCTCGTACCGCGTCGCCGCCGGCAAACACGCCTTCTGCTCCCGCGTTCAACGATTCGTCTGTCCTTATATTTCCCGATCGTTCGAAATTCCCAAGCCCTCCGCGCGCGGCCGCCCCGCTGTCGACTTTCTGTCCAGCGGCCACTATTATCGTGTCCGCCTCAATCATAAAATCCGAGCCGCCGACAGGCACAGGGCTTTTTCGCCCGGAGGAGTCCGGCGGACCGAGTTCATTTTTCACACAGACGAGGCCGCGAAGGCGGCCTTCGGAATCCGCAGCGGCTTCTTTGGGAGAGGCGAGTTCCAGAATCGCGACTCCCTCGTCCAGGGCGTGACGCAGTTCCCACTCGTTCGCCGGCATTTCCGCCCTTGTCCGGCGATAAACCATCACCGTCTCGCATCCCAGACGCACGCACGCGCGCGCGGCGTCTACCGCCACGTTGCCGCCTCCGATCACGGCCGCCTTCCTGCCGAGATACGGGCGTTCCCCCAAATTTACCGCGCGTAAAAAATCGATCCCCGCCGTCACTCGTTCGTGGTTTTCTCCGGGAATGCCGAGCTTCATATCCACACAAGCGCCTATCGCCACAAAAATAGCCCTGTATCCGTCCGATTTCAGCGACTCTATCGTAAAATCGCTCCCTAAAGACAGACCCGTTCTAATTTCGGCGCCCATGTCCGTTATCATTTCGATTTCTCTGCGGAGGACCTCTTTATCCAACCTGAAATCCGGAATACCGTACCGGAGCATCCCCCCGGGTTCGGGACGCTCCTCGAACACCACCGGCCTGTATCCTTCGAGAAGCAGCCGGTACGCGCAGTTCAAACCGGCCGGGCCCGCTCCGACTATCGCTATTTTGTCGTCTTTCAGGGGAACCGCGGCGGGAAGCTTAGGTTTTTCGCCGAGCGACGCTTCCCGGTCGGCTATGAAGCGTTTCAACGAAGCTATGGAAATCGAAGACTCCACATACTGCCTGGCGCAGCCGTTTTCGCACGGATGGAAGCAGATCCTGCCGAGGACGCCGGAGAACGGCGTCGTACGCCGGACGACTTTAAGCGCGTCATCGTAGCGCTCCTCGGCGATCAGGGCGATATACCCGTGGGCGTCGAGCCTCGCCGGGCAGTTGTATTTGCAGGGCGACGAACCCTTTTTATCTATCACCGCTTTGTTGGGAACCGCCTGCGCGAACGGCTTATATATCGCCGTCCTCTCTCCCATTCCCATATCGAACTCGGATTTCACCTTTACAGGACAGACCTTTGAGCAGTCGTCACAGCCATTGCAGATGTCCTCGTCCACGTAGCGCGGACGCCGCGATATGGCGGCGCGCAGATTGGGCGCGTCGCCTTCCAGTCCGATAAGGTCGCTGAGAGTGAGGGTTATTACCAGGGGATGATTGAAACAGCTCGTGACTTTGGGCGCAAGTATGCACGCGGAGCAGTCGTTCGTCGGAAACGTCTTGTCGAGAGCCGCCATTCTGCCTCCAATGCTCGGACCGCTCTCCACGAGGAAGACGGGAATCCCCATGTCGGCCAGGTCCGTCGACGCCTGTATTCCGGCTATTCCGCCCCCAAGCACAAGCACGGGTTTCCTCATTTCGCCGCGGCCTCCCGCAGCAGGCTTTTCACGCGTTCCAGCAATTCACCGCGATACGACTTATCGGCGTCCTCGACATACCGCGCCAGTTCCGCTTTAAAATAACCCTGCTCCACGCTCATGCCGCGCAGCACCCGGATTATGTCGGCGAAACGGACGTCCTGCGGGCAGTGCGCGACGCAGACGTGACACTGGTAACACTTCCATATCCCGCCGTCGCCCAGAACTTCGTCCTTCATTCCAAAGAGTATGCGGCGCATAATGAGGCGTGGGTTGAAATCCCCGTCTAGTTCGCTTATAGGGCATCCGGCGGTGCAAGTTCCGCACAGAAAACAGTTCAGCGCCCTCTCGCCGCCGGGGCGGGAGGCGACTTCATTTTTGAAATTAAGGTTCGGATCGTGCCCAGCCATGCTCATCCCCCCGTTTGCGCGCACGGGCGTTCAAAGAGGGGGCGAGGCAGCATTCCAGCCCTCTTCGCGATCGTCGCGACTATGCTCTCCCATCCTATCGCCATCACATGCACGCCGGCGACGCCTTCTATCGTCCTTATTTCGCCTATCAGATCGAGCGCGATATTCACGCCCTCCTCGTCTTTTTTTTCGGCGGCCCTCATTCGCCGTATGATATGCTCGGGTATGTCCATGCCAGGCACGAGCGCGGTCATTTCAACGGACTTCTGAGTCTTGTTCACGACAACTCCGGCGATTATGTATGCTCGTTCGTGAATACCGCGCTCACGGACGCGTTCCATCCACCTCCTGAATTTTTCCACGTCGTATATGCCCTGGGTCTGGACGAATTTCGCTCCCGCCCGTATCTTCTTTTCGAGCCTTATCAACTGCAGCTCCTCCGGATCGGCGAAGGGGTTGGCGGTGGCGCCGAGAAAAAAATCCACGGGGTCTCTGAGCTTGCTTCCCCCCATAAATACTCCGTCGGCCGCCATGCGCCGGACGCCGTCCAAAAACTGCACGCTGTCCACGTCATACACGTTTTTGCTGGCCCGATGGTTGCCGAAGCTCTGATGATCGCCGCTCAAGATCAGAACGTTCCGGAGCCCGAGCGCGTAAGCGCCAAGCAGGTCGCTTTGGAGCGCTATCCGGTTTCTGTCCCTGCACGTCATCTGGATGACGGGCTCGACTCCCTCGCATGAGGCTATATATCCCGCCGCGATACTGCTCATGCGGACTATGGCGGTCTGGTTATCGGTGATGTTGGCGGCGTCGGCGCAGCCCTTCAGTTTCCGCGCTTTTTCACGCACATTGTCGGCGCTGCCGCTCATCGGAGGGCCTATCTCCGCGGTAAAAGAAAACTGTCCGCTCTCAAGGACGCGCCTCAAATTTGTGCATACGCCGCTACTCATACGGCATATCCTCCGCGGTAATGACGTCGGCCCGGATATGCCTGCGGGGCCCTCCGTCACGGCTGGTTCTCCAATCGCGAGCCTCGTTTATATCGAGAAGGCGATCCTCCTGACCGATTCGCTTCAGTCTGTCATATATCATCTGCCACGCGCAGCTTGTATCCGGATCTATCTCGCATCTCCCTCCGCTGCTGCCTCCGCACGGCCCGTTGAAGTGACTCTTGCTGCATCTCGACACCGGGCAGATGCCTCCCGTGCGTTCCAGAACGCAGTTTCCGCATCCCTGGCACATCTCCGTCCAATACCCCGGAGCGCGGTTTACGCCTAAAAAAGTCGTATTGAGCCCCGGTATCACAATTTTGTAAGGATATTTCTCGGCCATGAACTGCACTCCCGCCCCACAGCCGAGACTGAGGACGCAGTCGGAATCAGGCACGCCTGGAACTGTGTCCAAATCGTCCAGAAACTCCATGTCGCACTGCCGTATAGCGCTCGCAACCGTGACGCGAATCTCCCGCCCGTCCAGACGCGCCCTGTTCCTTATTATTGAGGCGATTTTGAGGGCTTCTTTTTCACCGCCGGACATGGATACGGCGACGCAGGTCCCGCAGGCGACCACGGCGATACTGCGATAATCTTTCAAACTTTTCAATATTTCGTCAATTTTTTTCTGTTCCGCAACTATCATGATGTCGTTTCCACGCGCGAGTCCGAACGGATCGCCCGCTCGAAGAAATCCGATACCGCGTCCGCAAGTTCCCTGGGGGCCGCGTGCGATACCCGCGCCGTACCTACGATCGAACCCGATATGCCCGCCTGCCGCAGCATTTCCGCAATTCTTCCCGTTTGGAGACATGCCCGGCCGCCTCCGTCGAAATGTCTGCACGCGCCCTCGTGACAGACCGCCGCCATAACCCCTCCGTAGATGCCGAGCATCGTTCCCGTTTCCTCGAAAGACACCCTTCCTCCGCAGGCAATCGGGCATGCGTCTATATTCGCCGAGAGTTCCCCCAGCAATGACATAGCTTCCTCTACCGCGTGATACGCGCTGTTTTCGCAGCAGAGCATCAGTATTTTTCCGCGCTCCGCCCGCGCGTTTGGGACGGGAAGGGGATTTTCGGGCGAAAGCGTTATCGCGTTGCAGGGACAGAGAGAAACGCAGATACCGCAGCCCTCGCACGCGAGTACGAGATTTTTCATCGCGCGCGCGTCGGCGTCGGGCGACATGGCGGCATGAGGACATGTCCGCCAGCACGTGTAACAGAGGACGCACTTGTTACCGTCGACAACGGCGCGTACCGCGTTTGCCGCGCCATACCCCGCGGCGTCGAAACCGGCGTCGCGAATGACGTAGAGCAGAGCCGATTCCAGGTCGCGGGCGGCGGCCCGCCCAATATGATAAACGCCCCTGCGGCTGGTACGAACCGGCGGCAGAAAGTACCTGTCCTCGTTTATATAGCCCCCGGCGTCCGTCCTCAGCCGGAAAATCGCCGCCGCGCGGCGAAAGGCGTCAGGTACGTCTCTCGCTCCGTCGGAGTAAATATTTTCCGGGATTATCTTATGGTTCAATATCCCGTCGCTCGCGGTTATTTCGAGCAGTTCGCCGTTCCGTCCGATATCGAGCGATTCATATTCGACGAAAATAACGCCCGCGTTCCGCGCCGCGGCGTACAGTTCCTCCGATTCGTAATCGGCGGTGCGGACGAAACGCGACAGGAAATAAACCTCGCGTTTTTTCAGCGACAGGAAACGGGCCGATTCCAGCGCGCGGACAGTCGCATACGCCGGCGACTCGCGGAAATGGTCGAGCAGAAACAAGTCGGCGCGGCGGCGGGAGCGGGAGGCCATGACATCGACGGATTCGTCGAACAGCCCGTTTACGGGAAACCCCTCCAGCGCGCTGGGAGGAGAATCGGTATTTTCGGTCAGCACGGCGAAAGATACACAAATTTTTTCATCTCCGACAGAGACGGTAAATTTTCCGGCCTCGCCTTCGAAATTCTTTAAATCGCTCACGTCGGACGCGACTATAGCGTCCACGCCGCGGTTCGCAAGAAAATCGCGCGCTTGAGGGTTAAAGTCGCTCTTGCCGGCTATGAGAGCGTTCATCCGGCGGCGCTCCCGTTCGGGCACAATTCTGACAGTATAGCGGCGGCGGCGGTTACGGCGTCGTGCCGCGTTTCAGCTATCGTCATGGGACGTCTCGCGGTTCCTGCGACATGTACGCCTATGGCGCTTTCCGCTCGCAGGAAACCGTTCTTGTCCTGTTCCAGCCCGCAAATTTCCGCTATCTTCCAATTTTCGCGCGAAGGGTGAATTCCCTCGCTCAGAACTACCACGTCGAAATTTTCAGACATTCTTCCAAGCGCCGGGGCGTCGTACTCGACGGTGACGGGGCGTCCTCCGGAAATTTCGAGCGGACGGCATTTCAAAAATCTGACGCCCATCGCGGCTAATTCCGCCCAAACATCGGAATTAGCCGTATTTTGGAGTTCCATATAGAAGAAAGTCACCCCGCAGCCGGGGTAATAATGCTTTATAGCTTTTGTCATCCTGACGGAATACGAACAACAGACGCGCGAGCAGTAATTCGACCTTTCGTGTCCGTCGCGGGAGCCGAAACACTGAACGAAAGCGACGCGTCCGGGCGGCGCGGCGAATATACCGTCCCTGCCGCGTCCTCGCATGACCGTCTCCAGTTCCGTACCTGTGAGGACGCCCGTTTCTCCGCTCAAATGGAGATACGCGGATCTTCCCTCATTCATACTGTCGAATCCGGTCGAAACCAGCACGGACGAAATTCCTCCAACTCCGATACATCCGGCGGGCGACTCTATCTCGGCGGTATACGCGCATGCCTCCCGGCGCAGGTCGGTAACGCGCGCGGATGTGATCACTTTTACGGACGGGTTTTTCACGATTGCGGCCCACAGTCCGCCCGCAAGGCAGACACCGCAATCGTTGCATTTCGCGCCGGCCTTGCAGCCGTATTTGCGAACTCTGCCGCCTATCTCAGAAGCGCTTTCCACGAGCAGAACCTCCGCGCCCCCCTCAGCAAGCCGGGACGCCGCGCAGCATCCCGCGAAACCTCCTCCTATCACCAGAACTTTGTTCAATTTAAAACCGGCCTCACGATTTTTTCGCTCCGAACAGACCGTCCCGGTACGCCATGAGGTAATCCACGCAATCCTCATCCTGCGCCAGCAACACTTGCGTAGCGTAGAGCATTCCGAGCATGTCCCGGTCCGTCGGATCCATTATGGCGCTGTCCATTCCGGCGCGCATAGCGAGCGTCAGAAAACTCATATTTATCGCTTTGCGGAATGGCATTCCAAAGCTGATATTCGAAAGTCCGGACGTTATATGGACCTCAGGCCACGTACGTTTTATTTCGCGCACCGCCGCGCTGAACGATATCTGCGCTTCGGGCGTCGTGCCTATGGTATTTACCAGCGCGTCCACGAACAATCTGTCGCGCGCTATGCCGTGGACGGCGGCCTTTTCGATTATCGTGCGGGCTACGCTGTATTTCACGTCAGGGTCGGTAGGTATGCCGTTGTCGTCGCACGTCAGGGCTATTATCTTCCATTCGCTCTTCGCCACGTGAGGAAAGAGCCGCTCGCATTTTCGAGCCTCGTCACTGACGGAATTTATCATTCCGGGTTTTTTGACGCCTGGTATCATTTCCAGTATGACTTCCGGGTTGGACGAATCAATACAGATAGGAGTATCCACTTCGTCCTGAACGAGGCTTATCAGCCAGCGCAGCGTATCGCGCTCCTGCTCCGGCGTCGTCCCCGCATTGACGTCGAGATACTCCGCGCCGCACTCGGCCTGCCGGCGGGCAAGGCCCCTTATGTACGTTTCATCGCGCGCGGCGATGGCTTTCGCTGTCGACGGGATGGAACCGTTTATCTTCTCTCCTATTATTATCAATCGGTTGACCGCCTTCCGGGAAAATTTTTTGCTGACCGAGAGTGCTCTCGAAATAAACAGAATTCATTATAAACGCATTTCGCAGGCCAAAACAAGATTCTTTTCGAGGTTGTCCCGGCTTCACTGAAAAAAATGGTCGCAATAGTCCCGAATAAACCTTTATGCATCCTCGTAAGCCCGCGCGAGGTTGGGTCTGTTTGCCCGCTGTTCTGGTATAATTTTTTTACTGGGAGGGGGAGTTTGTATGGGAAACGAAAACTGGGGAAAAATTTCCGATATCGAGACGCTCGACGCCTCGGCGCTCGCGCCTGGGGTGATAAAGAGAAATGTGTTCTGGGCCAAAAACGGGTGGGACGATTTCTGCGCCCGCCATTTCGTCCTGCCGGAAGGCGAGTCGATACCGGAGCACGAGCACGAGTGGGATCACTATCTTTTCTCCATCGGAGGGCACGGCGAGGTCGAGGTCGGCAGCGAGCGTTACGACATGGAAAACGGGAACTGGGCGCGGGTTCCGGGGGGTATGCGGCATATATTCAGGAATATCGGCAAGGGGGACTTCGTCTTCATTTGCATAGTGCCGACGCACGGCGACCCGCACGCGAAAAAATACAGGATGAGGGCCGAAAGGCGTACAAAAAAAGCCGCGGCGAATCTCGGTTGACGGCCTCCGCGAACATTCCGGTTCGGTGTGAATTTCCGTATTTTTTGCCGGCGGTTCATGCCTTGTGCTATAATTCGTCAAATATACATAATCGAATACAAAGGGTTGGTGGTAACCGCTATGGCGGACTCAGCGTTTAACATTTCCGATGCTCTGGGGCGTCTGATGAACAACAAAAACCTCTATAAGAAGCTTCTCGATAAATTTCAGGCCGGTTACGCCGGTTACGAGGAAAAAGTCGCGAACGCTTTCGGCGAAGGAAATTTCGACGAGGCGCTTCACCTTTCTCACACGATGAAGGGGCTCGCTGGCAACCTGGGCGCGGAGGCCATGCAGGAAGCCAGCCTGGCGCTTGAAATGATAGCGAAGGGCGGAAGCAAAACGCCAGAACTCGACGCCGCCCTCGAAAAATTCGCGTACGAATTCCGCCGCGTCATGGACGAAGTGAAGAGCGGGGTTGACCTGGGCTGACGACGAATGTCAGTCGGTCATACTTTCGCGGGGAGGGAGTATCTTTTTTCTCTTCGCGTAGCGCGGCAGAACTATGCTGGTTGTAAGTCTGCCATGCCTTCCGATATCTTGCAGAAGCTCCTCCAGAAATTCCAGCGACGGGACGTGCGCCTCAAGCAAAAAATCCGACGCGCCAGTAACGGACCAGCACGACGTGACCTCCGGGTTGTTCGAGAGCGCGTCGTTAATTATCTGGTCCCGTGACGCTCCGTCCGTCGAAACGCTGATGATGGCGGATATATTATATCCGGCTTTGCGCGGGTCGACGTCCGCCCGATATCCGGTAATTACGCCTTCATCCTCCATGCGCTTCACACGGGCCGCCGCTTCCTCCGCCGAGATGCCAAGCTTGCGCGCCATATCCCCGAAAGGAACGCGCGCGTCGCCCTGAAGTTCATCAAGAATGTTCCAATCCATTTCGTCCAGCGTACTTCCGCTCATGTCCGCCGCCCCTTTCACGCGTTATTTCCAGTTTGATATATTATCGCAGATGGCGGCGAAAAAATCGACATTTTATCGTAAAATAGAGATATCGTCGTTTCGTTCAAAAAATTTCAGACAGGGAGGCGTCTTGGTATGAGAGTCGGTTGTCCGAAGGAGATAAAAAACAGGGAATACCGCGTGGGAATCACCCCGGCGTCCGCGGCGTCATACGCGAGGAATGGCCATGACGTGTTGATCGAGAGCGGCGCCGGAGTTGAGTCCGGTTTCCCCGACGACGAGTACGCGGCGAGCGGAGCGGAGATAATCAGCGAGGCTTCCGAGCTGTGGGAGCGCAGCGACATGATCGTTAAGGTCAAAGAGCCCATGCAGGCGGAATATACGTTTATGCGCGAGGATCAGACGATATTTACGTACTTTCATTTCGCCGCGAACAGGGCTTTGACCGAGGCGTGCCTGCGTTCCAAGGCCACCTGCATAGCTTACGAACTGGTAGAGGAGCCGTGGGGGCTTCCGCTCCTCCAGCCCATGAGCGAGGTCGCGGGCAGGATGTCAGTGCTGATGGGCTCGTTTTATCTGGGCCGCAACGTGGGCGGAAGCGGCGTGCTCCCCACTGGCGTGACCGGAGTCGCGCCGGCCAAAATACTGATAATTGGCGGCGGAACTGTCGGAGCGAACGCGGCGCGCATCGCGGCCGGTCTCGCGTCGATGGTAGTGATTACCGATGTCAGTCACAAGCGCCTCGAATATCTGTCGGAGATACTGCCCTTCAACTGTGTCTCGATATACAGCGACGAAAACTCCACAGAACGCGAGGTGCGAAGCGCCGACATTGTGATAGGCGCCGTGCTGCTTCGCGGAGGAGCCGCCGCGCCCAAGCTCCTCACCCGCGAGCATCTGCGCACGATGCGTCCCGGCTCGGTCTACGTCGACGTGTCCATCGACCAGGGCGGTATGGCCGAGACGTCGCGTCCGACGACACACGACGATCCCATATTCGTGGAGGAGGGAATCGTCCACTATTGCGTGGCGAATATGCCCGGGGCCTACTCCCGCACGTCGACTATAGCGCTCTCGAACGCTACCATCCGCTACGGAATCGAAATAGCGAACAGAGGCGCTCTGGAAGCCTGCCGCGGTAACGCGGCCATAGCGCGGGGGCTCGCCACCTGCGACGGCTGCCTGATGGTGGCGGCGGTTGCCGAGGCTTTCGGAATGCAGGCGGTGTGCGCCGATCAGGAGGCTGTCATCAATAAGCTGTAGCCAGACCGAGGAAGATTTCGCGCGCGCCGTGGAACGCGCGGGAGGGCGCGCTTATATCGCCGGAGGATGGGTGAGGGATACATTGCGCGGCGCACCTCCGCGCGACAAGGATTATGCCGTCGCCGGGCTCGCCGGTGAAAGATTTGGCGCGCTCTTTCCCAGCGCGGTCCTGGCAGGCCGCGGTTTTCCCGTTTACCGCACGCCGATCGGCGGGAGAGTATGCGACGTTGCGCTCGCAAGGCGCGAAACCAAGACGGGACCGGGTTACAGGGGGTTTTCCGTGTCGTTCCTCGAATCCACGTCGATTTTAGACGATATGTCCCGGCGCGATACCACTATGAACAGCATCGCCCGCGACATTCTGACGGGGGAACTGATAGACCCCTTCGGAGGCGCGGGCGATATCGCCAGCCGCGTCATCAGGGCGACGTCGGAACATTTCAGCGACGATCCGGTAAGAGCGCTGCGCGCGGCGCGCCAATCCGCCCAATTCGGCTATTCGATAGACGAACGCACCGTTCGCCTTATGAGAGATTGCCGTGACGAATTGGCTTCCGAGCCGTCCGAACGAATCGCGAACGAGCTGGCGCGGGCTCTGGGGACGCCGCGCCCTTCCGTTTTTTTTCGAACCCTGATGGAAGCCCGGCTGCTGGATGTCACATATCCTCACATATTCGCGCTGTCCGGCGCGGAGAGCGCTCACCGCGAAGACGCATTCGAGCGTACTATGAGTATCCTCGACAGAGTTTCGTCGGATACGGACAGGATCGAGGCGCGTTTTGCCGCCCTTGCCCACGATATCGGCGAAGACCGCGAACATGCCGGAGAGGATCCCCGCCGCCGCGATCGTATAAAATCAGGCGTTTCGGCGCTGCGCGGGTGGAATGCCGTCATGAGGCTGCCGTCCCGCTGGCTGGCCTGCGCGGAGTTCGTCATCACCGAACGCGCGAGGGTATCGGAAATTTCGAGCCCCGGCGAAATTGTCGATTTCCTGGAGCGCCTGCGGCGAAACCCCATAGGCCCGGACGGATTATCGGCGGTAATGCGGGCCGGCGTCCGAGAAACGCCGGGTTTCCTCATAAACCGCGATAAGTGCTATGACGCCATGGACGCGATATCCGGAAACGTCCTGCCCGCCGACCTCACGGGCCCGGCCCGAGGGTATTGGCTCCGGGCGCGGAGGGCAGAGGCGATAATGCGGATTACTGAAGGCATGGCTTAAGAGCGTTTTCCGGGCCATATCATCATTTTGTCCGGCGCGCGCGTCGACAGAAAGGCGCTCCAATAGCTGAAAGTCGAGCGGGACAGTATGAAATGATGGCAGCGCGACATAAGATACATATCGGCCGGCCCGTGATCGTTGTCGTTGTTCTCCGCAAATACGAGATTTTCCGATATCCCGGTAAAATTTTTTCTGCACCAATCCATTCCGTCGGAAAACACGAAGAAAATCGGCGTTCGCGGCGCCGCTCTGTCTGCCGTTAACGCGATCGACTCTTTGAAGTAATTCGAGTCCGTAACTTCAAAAGCGAAGCCGGCATAATCGCCGCGCCTCACGTGCACGGCTACGGCGCACTCTGAGGCCTCGATCTCCGAAAGAACGGCCTTGTTCGCGTCAGACAAATCCAGCCCGAAGACAAAATCGCTTCTAGCTTCTTCGTCATCCCGGCGTGTGCGATAGAGTCCCGCTATGTATCTCGGTTCCTCGGACGACGCTATCCGCGCGTAGGCCTCCATATTGTCGTTATATACTTTGAAAAATTTGCGGTAAACCGCCGTGATAAGCGGTCCGGCGGTTCTCAGTCTGATTCGCGGGAAAGTCGCTTCCAGCTCGTAATTTCTGCTGAACTGATTGTTTATGTCC
>JAISYN010000162.1 GCA_031269915.1 Synergistaceae bacterium | reverse complement strand
AATTATATCATAAACATACAACGCATACAACATATTTTTGAGGAAAATTTGACATGAAAAAACCGCTCAGCGAGCGGCTTGGAAGGTAATTACTTGCTAGCTAACTGTCGAAAACCCGAGGGTAGCGATTGGAACCTCTTGAACTGCTTAGCGTTGTCTTACTTGTAGATGACATCCTTGAATCTCCTCCTTCGGTTTACTGGTATCATAACTCTCCACTAAACACGGGGCGATTCGGCATGTGCCGAGCCGTCCATGATAGCGGATAAATCTTCTCCATTTCGTATTTGAACAATATAAGTCTTTATGTAATAATTTAGCTCAATTGTGGAATATCCGGAGGCAGAATGCGCATGGTAATTCTCGAGTGCAAGATGTGCGGCGGCGATATTCAGGCCGAGGAGGAGACAATGGAATGGTAAAAATCGCCGCTAGAGCCATTGGCATCCGTATAGATTCTTTCGAGCCTATAGTTGGAGAATCCCCGCTTCTTTTGATCCTTGGGACCATGCCAAGCGTGGCTTCGCTGAAAAGCGGGCGTTATTACGACCATGAACGCAACCATTTCTGGCGTCTGATGCACGTCGTGCTGGAGGAACCGGAATACCACTCCGACTATGCGGAGCGCGTCGTTATGCTCAAACGCCGTCGTATCGCACTGTGGGATGTTTTGGATTCATGCGTGCGTTCCGGATCACTGGACAGGGACATACGGGAAGAACGCCCCAACGACATTCCGAAGCTGGTGCGCGACTGCCCAACCATCCGCGCGATTTGTTTCAATGGCAGCGCGTCGGAGAAGATGTACCGCCGTTACCATGCTGAGAAGATGAAGGAATATGATATCAGCTATCTACTTTTACCATCCTCAAGTCCGAGACCCAGAAAATTCATCAGAACCTTCGAGGACAAACTGACGCGGTGGATGGAAATTCGCTGCATTTTGAACGCCAGCATATTCACTTAATGGTAACATTGACAAGGGAGCAGCCGTGATTCCTGATGCCTGTGAGATATGCCTTTATTATCAAGACAGCGAAGATTGCGCGATTGAATAATTTACCTATAGAAAATAGCGAAGTGTCAGGAAGGGCATTTTGCGTATGACCATTCTGAAGTGTAAGATGTGTGGTGGAGACATTCAACCCTATGCGGAACAGAAGTACGGCGTATGCGACCACTGCGGCGGCGTTATGACGCTGCCCAGTGTATCGGACGGGCGCCGCGCCAATCTCTTCAACCGCGCCAATTATTTTCGCAGGCAGAATGAGTTCGACAAGGCGCTTGGTATCTACGAAAGCATTCTCGACGAGGACAACGCCGACGCGGAGGCCCATTGGTGCGTAGTGCTATGCCGTTACGGCATCGAGTATATCGAAGCTCCGGACAGTCGCCGACGCCTTCCTACCTGTCATAGGGCACAGTACGAGCCTATACTTTCCGACGCCGATTACCTCGCGGCGCTTGAGTACGCTCCCGACGGTTATACGCGCTATCTGTATGAGAGGGAAGCCGGAATCATCTCCGAAATTCAGAGAGGTATTCTCGCCATTTACAAAAAAGAAACGCCTTTCGACGTTTTCATCTGTTATAAAGAGGCGACGGATGGCGGCGGGCGGACGAAAGACAGCGTTATCGCCCAAGATACCTATCAGCAACTCTCTCGTGCGGGATATAAGGTTTTCTTCGCACGCGTCACTTTGAAAGACAAACTAGGGACAGCCTACGAACCTTATATCTTCAGCGCTCTCAACAGCGCTCGGGTGATGCTGGTCATCGGTACGAGACCGGAACACTTCAGCGCCGTATGGGTTAGAAACGAATGGAGCAGGTATCTTGCGATAATGAAGAAAAATCCTGGACGTCTGCTGATACCGTGCTATCTGGGGATGGATCCCTACGATCTGCCGGATGAGCTGTCCTTTCTCCATGCGCAAGACATGGGCAAGATTGGCTTCATGAAGGATTTGCTTCACGGCATACATAAAATACTTAGAGAGAAGAAATCAGACGGAGCGCCGGAAGAACAACCGTTCGGAACTGAAGCGAAAGTAAGCGTCGATACTCTGCTTAAACGCGCGAAACTTTTCCTTGAAGACGGGAATTTCGCGAAAGCCGACGAATATTTCGACCGCGTATTGGATATCTATCCGGAATGCGCGAGAGCTTATATGGGAAAATATATGGTACAGAATGAAATTGGGGCGGAAGAAAAATTTGTTCCATGTTTTGTGGAATCGTTCAACAAGAAAAAGATGGAAGCAATAATGCTTGCGCCGGCACATTTGAAACAGACGCCGAATTTAGACCCTGAGATGCGAAAAATCCTCTACAGTTTGTACAAAACATGGAAAGATGAGAGATCAGAACTTGAAAGATGGCTGTGTCTCGACTATGGCTATATACCTACATCCGCGATTATAGACGAGGTAACACAAACAATGACTCCGGACGCGGACCAAAATTTCCAAAAAGCATTGCGCTTCGCCACAGTTTCCGAAAAACAAGATTATATTGACCATCTGAACGAAATACATGAAAAACTCAGAGGAATCAAAAAATCCATAGAACAAGAAGATGATGAAAATGAACGTTTACTCAAAGAACGTTACCGGCAATATTTTCACGAGATAGTTCCATTGTTGCAAGAATTACATTCATTACCGAACGCTAAAGAAGAAGGAAAGACTAATCATGGGTGTCTTAACGGCCTTGTCGGCTTGTTTTTTCTGATAGGTCTTTTAACGCTTGCCATTTGGTTGTTGTTTGGATACTGGGGATGGCTATCGGCGATCTGTTGGGCGCTTTCTGGTTCGATCATTTTCTATATAATAGAGGAAGACAAAAAATCGGTAAAAAAAGAAGAAAGAAGACAGGAAATACATCAATTGCTGCGACATTCGGCATCGAAGATCAGCAATTACAAACCAAGGCAAGTTGTTGATGAGACTCAGGTTGAGTCTGTCGGCGACGTATTTAACGTTTTTAAGCGCGAAGATAGGGGACAAGAAATATATCGACATTGGCATCAACGTCGACTGTTGCAACACTCGACATCGAAGGTCAATAATTACACATCAAGGCAAGTTGTTGATGAGACTCAAACTGAGGTTAACGGTGACGTGTTTGACGTTTTTAAGCACCTTAGTGACATTTTTAAGCGCTTTGAGGTAGATAAAAAGGTTACGAAAAAAGAAAAAGAAGAAAATTAATATATAAATCATTACCTGCATAGTGTTGATAACGGTATAAAATGACAAACTACAATGATTCTGGGTGGTGTAATTAAAATTGATAAATACTGATAAATACAAAGAAACAACACTATGCAAGTCAAAATTTTTTAATATATAATTTGAACGCAAGGAGGTTCTGATATGGCGGAAAAACTCGCGGACGTCATACAATACGAGGGAAATAACGATACTTTTGTCCAAAAACACCCAATAGAGGACTTCAATACCGGCACCCAACTCATCGTCCACGAATCGCAGGAAGCGGTGTTCTTCATGAACGGCCAGGCGCTCGACCTGTTCGGGCCGGGGCGGCACGGCCTCGAAACCGAGAACTTGCCGTATGTGAGCCAGTTTTTCAACCGCCCTGCCGGCGACGTGACGCCCTTTCACTGCGCGGTGTATTTCGTCAACAAGACGGAACAGATGACGGTCAAATGGGGCACGCGCTCCAAGGCTGAGTACGTGGAGCCGACGTACGGATTTCCGATCCAGATAGGCGCGTCGGGGGAGATGAGCCTGCGGGCCGACAACTCGCGCAAGCTGCTGACCAAACTCGTTGGGACGGAAAAAATACTGACTCAGCAGGGGCTTACGGAAAAATTCCGTATATTTCTGGACACGCGTGTCAAGGCATATCTCGTCCAACTGCTCAAGACGGAGAAGATCAGCATCTTTGAGATCGACGAATACCTGACACGCATGTCCGAGGCGCTTCACGAAAAACTGTGCCCCGATTTTCTCGACTACGGCATAGCGCTGGAGCGGTTCTTCATAGGAGCGTTCGTCAAACCCGAGGATGACAGGGCCTACCAGAAATTCAAAGAGCTGCACTTCCGGCAGTACGCCGAAGTAACCGAGGCCAAACTACGCCAGCAGGTGGGCGTTATAGAGCAGCAGACACAGGCACAGCGCATGGTGATCGAGGCCGAGGGACTCGCCAGGAAGCGCGCGACGGAGGGCTACACGTATCAGGACGAGCGCGGTTTCGACGTGGCGGAGCGCGTGGCGTCCAACGAGGCCGTGGGACAGATGACAAACCTGGGCGTTGGCCTGGGCATGGTAACGGGCGTCGGCGGCACGGTGGGCTCCTCGGTCGGCGGCGTCATGAGCGATGTCTTCAGCGCGGGCTTGTCCGGTGCGGGCGGAAGATTGGAAAAAAGTACGGCGCGGTCGGCGTGTCCGAAGTGTGGTGCGGTTCTGCCAACGGACGCGAAATTTTGTCCCAAGTGCGGGGAGAAAGCGCCAGATGCTGGAGGAGAGATCGTCTGTCCCGCTTGCGGCAAAAAAACGGCGTGGGGCAAGTTCTGTATCGAGTGCGGCGCGCTGCTCGCGCGCAAATGCCCAAACTGCGGCGCGGACACCGCGTCCGGCGTAAAGTTCTGCCCGAAATGCGGACATAAAATGGAATAGGAGGCGCAATCATGAACGCGAGCATGACCGGCAACAAAAAATACGCGACGATCATCGCCCTGATTCTGGCGGTCGTCGCGAGCCTGTTTTTTCTGATCGTTCCGGAAGTCACCCCGCTGTTTTTGATCGCCTACGCCTTTGCGCTGATAGGCATCGGCAGTTTCTGGCTCGGCAGTATATATCTTTTCGAGAATATGAACGGCTACCCGTGGTTTGCGGCTTTTCCCGCAATGCTGTTGCGATATCTTGTCATCGAAGTTTTTTTCTCCGCCGTATTCGTGGCTTTTGAACAGACGTCCGTATTCCGGCTACCGCCTGTATGGTTTTTGGTGATTCACACGGTCATCGCCGCGTACTTCGCCGTGCATCTCATCATGCTGAAAGGCGGTAAAGAGCACATCGAACAAAGAAGCGCGGAAATTCGCGAAAAAACGTACGAATGGGCCTCCCTGCAAACGGACGTGTCGGCAATACTGGAGCAAACGCCTGAAGCGGCGAAAGACATCCGCCCCGTCGCCGACGCACTGCGTCACAGCGATCCCATGAACCACCTGTCCCTGGCGTCTTATGAGAACGGTATCAAGGAAAGCGTCGTGCGACTGGAGCAGGCAGTCTCGGAGATGGACACCGAAAAAATCTCCGCGTTGTGCGTCGCACTGCTGCGCCAGATCAAAGACCGCAACAACCGCGTGAAAATAATGAAGTAACTGCCAAAATGCCTAAGCAGAGTGGCGACATCTTTTTTTAATTACGCAGAAAGCGAGTGATCTTAAAATGTATAAAAGTGAATTTCAAGGATAATTAACCCTACATAGAACATTATTTAGTTTTACAATTGACGCCAACTCTGATAAGATATAGGTGTTAGGATGTAGGTGCTACGCGAAATTTCGGCTTATTCGGCTCAATTGTGGATATTTTAGCATATTTACGGACCGGATTTTTTATTGATTCCAAAAGTACTGGCACTTAAGGGTTCGAAATGTTCTATGTAGGGTTAAGTACGGAGAAATTTCCGTATAACCTGACGTATAACGAAATTAAACTTCAACTTTAATTTCAGTTTTCATGCTCGTTTATAAGCTTATTTTGATAATAATATATTCTCTTGTTTCTTGCTCAACGTTTTAAACGTATAACCAATTACGCTTTGCTCAGCGTACACCTTTCACATAGTCGCCCGTGTTATACAACTCAGACCGACCTTTCCGAATGTTTTACGCTTACTTCCGCTTGTTCTAATATAAAGGGCAATACGCGTTCGCGTTTTACATTCAATACATAAGCGAGTTCATCAAAGAGCGTTTTTTGAGCGTCTTTTAAAATGCGCTCATCCGAAACGTTGAGTTTTTTGCCGAGCGCTTTGCGCAGACAGAGCGTCTTAAGCAGCTTTAAAGCGATTATTCGGTCATTCTCGGTGAGAATTCGCCTGTACCGCTCTTCCCGTTCTTTCTCATTTTCGATCCAAATCGTATCTTCTTCTTGATTTGCCGTGAGAACGGCATTTATCTCTCCAACCGAGAGGAGACGATGTATTTTCTTGTCGATATCATCGCTTTCGAATGGAACGTAAATAGTAGAGCCTCTTTCAAATATCGGTTTTATGACATAATAACGAAGTGTTTTATGGTCAAATTCCTTGTCTTGTATTCCATCGAAACTACATAAGAGATTAGAACCGTATATTACTTTGTCTCCAACTGAAAACATTACCATAACCTCCCTCCGAAAATAAAAAACGCGCTGTCCGCCAAAACTGGACTTACGTCCCGCAATGCGAGCAGCGCGTTTAGCAGACTGTATTTTAACATTTTTTCGTGAGTAATGTAAGAGCCTGCAGCTAATACGCGCAAGCGTATGCGTTAACTTACGTGGTCTGCGGTTTCTGTCTTCACGCCGTCCGTCAGTTTATCAGGCTTATGCCGCCATACGGAGGTTTTTATCTTGTGGTTCGATACCGCTTGTCTCGCGTTGACAAGGATACTTTTTTAGAGTTATAGTTATCTCATACGCGATCGATATCATGTTGCGGAAATTGAAAGGAGTGTTGTAAATGAAGACAACAGGGTTCAGACAGCGTGTTTTTTTCGTTTTGTGTTTGACGGCTCTCTTCCTGTCGCTCTTGGGATGCGTGGTTTCGTCGGCCGCCGACGATAAGGTCATAAAGATAGGCGCTATCTTTCCGCTCACGGGTCCGGCCGCGGTTTCCGGACAGAACTGCCTCGCGGCGGTTCAGACCGCCGCCGACATCATCAACGGCAAGTATGAGTGGCCTGATTTTCCCCTGGCGGCTAAAGAAGGCCTGCTTGACGGCTATAAGATAGAGATCGTCGCGGCCGACCACCAGGGCAAGCCGGACATAGCGAAGTCCGAGGCAGAGCGTCTTTACAATCAGGAAAAAGTCTTCGCCGTGATAGGCTCCTATAACAGCTCGTCCAGTAAACCGGCGAGTGCCGTCGCCGAGCGGCTCAAGAAAATTTTCCTGTGCGGCGCCTCCAGCTCCGCGGAACTTACGGAACGCGGTTTCAACTACTTCTTCCGAACCGCGGCGACCGACGGTATCGAATCGAAGGAGTTCATTGATTACATAGATTACCTGAATAAAAGCAAGGATGCCGGAATCAAGACGCTCGGCCTGCTGTACGAAAACTCCGAGTTCGGCAAGCACGCCGCCGAGGAAGGCAAAAAAGCGGCAGCCGCTATAGGTCTTCAGGTTGTTTCCGATGTTCCATTCACCGTAGGGGCGACTAATATGAACAGCGAGGTCCAGACGCTAAAATCCGCTAACCCCGACGCGGTGTTCGGCGCGGCGCTTGGCAGCGACTATTCGCTCATGGTCCGTACGATGAAACAGAGCGGTTGGGTTCCTAAAATATTCATCAACTATTGCACCGGCTACCAGAACCCCTCCATTAACAAAGAGCTGGGCGCCGACGGCAACTTCTTCATGGGAGGAATGGGCTACTCTCCTGAAATAGCCGAGGTCTACATGAAGGCGGCTCTTCCGGCGCAGGAGATATACCGTGAAAAGACCGGCTTCCCGCTGGATTCAGACTCCATACAGGAGGCTGTCTGCCTGCACGTGCTGGCTCAGGCCATAGAAAAAGCCGGCGTCCTTGACACGGAGAAAGTGGCGGAACTCCTTCGCGCGGAAACTTTCCCGTCGCCCCTTTCACTCTCCGGACAGGTGGCGTTCGATCCCGGCGGCCAGAACAACAAAGCTTTCACGGTCATCACCCAGATAGTCGACGGCAAATACAGAACGGTGTTCCCTGAGAACTACGCGGATTCGCAGATCACATATCCATTCCCCGCTTGGGACAAGAGATAAGCCGGTATAACGTAAACGCCTGCTGACTAAAATTCCGAGGCCGCGCAGATCCTTTCCGCGGCCTCTTTTGAAACGGAGGCTCCGCTTTTGACGGACTTTATGCAGGTTCTCGTGGACGGATTGATGAACGGGGCGATTTACGGGCTGGTGGCTGCCGGCCTGAGCCTTATATGGGGCGTCATGGATGTCATCAATTTCGCGCACGGGGAATTTTTGATGGTCGCTATGTACGCCTGTTACTGGCTGGGGGCCCTTGCCGGGATAGACCCGATGATATCGTGGGTTATCACCGGGGCGTTTTTATTCTTTTTGAGCGCAATCTCATATAAACTGGTGGTACGGCGTTGTATTGGCAGAGCCGCGATGGCTCCTCTGCTGGCTACGTTCGGGCTCTCCATATTTCTCAAAAATTTCTGTCTGAACAGGTTTACGCCCAATTTCAGGCTTCTCGGCGGCACTGTGCTGGACGGGAAAGTTCTGCGTTTCATGGATGCCAGCGTACCAGTTCCGCAGCTCGCCACAGCGCTTTTTTCGGTTCTGGTTCTCGGGGCTCTTTATTATCTTATAAAATATACAAGGACCGGATGGGCTATTCAGGCGACCGCCATGGATTCGGAGGCGGCCGAGTTGATGGGCATCGACACGGAACGTATATTTACGCTCGTTTTCGGTCTGGGCGGAATGTGCGTCGGCATAGCGGGAGGTTTTATGACGTCGTACCTCCCGGTGTTTCCTGAGGTCGGCGCGCTTTTCAGCCTCATAGCGTTTGTAGTCGTGGCTCTTGGCGGTTTCGGAAGCATTCCGGGGGCGCTCTGCGCGGCGCTTTTAATAGGACTGGTGGAGTCTTTCGCCGGTTTTTACATCGCTC